>JANLHB010000005.1 GCA_024654625.1 Patescibacteria group bacterium | reverse complement strand
CCGTATTTGTCTCATTGTTTTTTGTGCCCCGTGAGGGATTCGAACCCCCGACCATCTCCTTAAGAGGGAGCTGCTCTACCAACTGAGCTAACAGGGCATATTTGATTATTTAATTCTTCATTTCACTCCTTGTGCCGAAGGAGGGACTCGATTTTCTTATGGAAAATCCCGAGGAATGACATTGGTCATTCCTTTCTCGTCCCTCATTTTTTAATATGCTTTCAGCATATGCCGAAGGAGGGACTCGAACCCTCATCCCTTGCGGGACATGATTTTAAGTCATGCGTGTATACCATTCCACCACTTCGGCATCAAAATATCTTTGAGGCCTGGGGGAGAATCGGCTACCACATAGCCAGGTGATTTTCCATCTCAGAACCTCCGGTTCTTCTATAAGGAAAATCCTTTCGATTCTCCACGAAAGCAAAGCAGTTTGCTTTCTCTATGCCTAATAATTCACTTCGTTCATTCTTAGGCCTGGGGGAGAATCGAACTCCCGCGTAAGGGTTTTGCAAACCCTCGCCTTACCACTTGGCTACCAGGCCATTGTCACTTTGTCTGTTTAACTGGAAAAGCTAGACTCTCGCCTGGACTCTACCCGCCTCTTCCTTGGCGGGACTTGGCTACCAGGCCAATTACTATCTCCTCTGTTGTTTATCTGGTTGTTAAGCGCTGTCAATCAGCTTATCCATTTTTCTTTCTTTTTTTAAAGATTCATCGATTCTAAATTCAAATGTCGGCAAGAATTTTGTCTTCATATTTTCTTTTACAAATCCCCTGAATTCTCCAGGCCTGATTTTCTCTAATATTTTATCCTCCTCTTTCTCTGGGAATACAATAATAAATACAGTGGCACTTTTCAAGTCGGAAGTTATTTCTATCCTAGTTACACTTACAAGTGTTTTCCTGTCTAATTCGCGAGATAAGAATTTTGCGGCAAGATTTCTTATCAGTGAATTTACTTTTTCTTGGCGCAAACTCATTGTAATAGATTAATCTAATTTTGTGAAAACTTCAAGATGGTCGTCTTTCACTATTTCAATTTTTGATTCAACTACAGCTCCGAATTGTTCGCCTGTTGGCGCGCTTTCAATTTTTTCAGCGCCTTTTTGAAGGCTTAGTATTTCTCCTTTAGATATAACAGACCCCCGCCGTTTTATATTTACAGCCATATTTGGCTTAATTTCCCCTTTGATAACTTCTCCGCCAAGAGTATATTTGTTTCCTTTAGTTTCAAAAATTTTTAAGACTCTAACTTCTCCGGAAATATTTTCTTGCTCAAATTTTGTTTTCTTTTCAGTTATAATTTCTTTTAACCAATCTGTTATGGCGTATATTATGTCAAAGTTTTTTATCTTTATATTGAATTTATCCGCAAAGTCGCTGACACCAGACTCTGTCTTCACATTGAATCCTATTATATAAGCGTCTTTTGCGCTGGAAGCTATTTTTGCGTCGTCTTTATTTATGGCGCCTACGCTCTGACGGAGAATATTTATCAATACATTTTCTTCCGACAGTTTATTTATTTCGCTTGCGATTGCTTCTAGTGACCCCATAACGTCAGCTTTTATGATGATAGATATGACAATTTTACCGCCTGTTTCAATTTGTCGCTTATCTTTATCTTTATCAAAAGATTTTGATCTAGATACTGCTTCAACGGCATCCTTTTTGGATTTATAAGTTTGGAATTTAGATCCTATTTTAGGTAATTTATCAAAGCCTATAATTTTAATGGGGGAAGAGAAACTCTTTTCTTCAGCTTGTTGTCCTTTGAAGTCTTCGAAAATTCTTACTGGCGCCAATGCATCTCCAGATACGACAAACATTCCTTTTTTAATTGTGCCGTCAAGTATGAGGAGCGTTGCGGTTATGCCTCGTTTTTGGTCCAAGTTGGCTTCTATAACTATACCGCTTGCATTGGCGTTTCTATCAGCTTTAATATCTTCCATTTCAGCCGTAAGAAGGATTGTATCAAGGAGGTCAGGTATCCCTTCTCCTGTTTTTGCGGATATATTTACTACAGATACTGTTCCTCCAAAACCTTCCACGAAGACATTGTTTGACGCAAGTTCATTCTTAATACGATCTGGTTCAGCGTTTGGTTTATCTATTTTGTTTATAGCTACGATAAAAGGAATTTTTTCCTCTTGGATTATTTTTATAGCTTCAATAGTTTGAGGTTTTACGCCTTCGTCCGCCGCCACCACAAGGATAGCAATATCGGCGACTTTTGCTCCTCTGGCCCTCATCTTGCCAAATGCTTCGTGCCCGGGCGTATCAAGAAATGTTATAAGTTCTCTTTTTTCTATGTTATTAGGCATAGGGTGAACTTCTACTTCATAAGCGCCTATGTGCTGGGTTATGCCTCCGGCTTCTTTGTCAACAATGTTACTCTTTCTTATATAATCAAGAAGTTTTGATTTGCCGTGATCAACATGACCCATCACTACCACAACAGGAGGCCTTTTTATTATATTTTTATTTTGTGATTTATCAGTCATAATAGTATTTAATAAGTAAGCTTGCGGTGTTAAGCTTAGTCTATGATTAGACGACCAATTTAATATTTAACGTTTTATAAAAATCCGGAAATCTAATTATTGGGTTCTTTCTTTATTACAGCTTCCTCTTCAGCTGTAAGTTTATGTTCAGATTGAAAGTTGGCGATAGGTTTTGCGTAGACATTGATTTTTTCTCTTGAGTGAAGGCCTGTTATAACAGCTCCATCTCCTTCTTCGTTTAAGAGAGCCATCGTGAAGCTCTGATTTGAACCGGAGTTGTTAAATGGATTGAAACGCAGCATTCTCACGCTCTTGATTGTATTTTTAAGTCTGCTTTCAACGCTTCTTAAATACTCTTCCATTTGCTTGTTGGATATATGAAGCGCTTTAAAGTCGGCATTAATATTCATTAATAGTCCTTCCAGCCCCTCAGGCTTTCCTCCTTTAAACAGCTTTTTTAAGCGGAGCTCAAGCATAATTACCCATATAAATAGGATTATTGAGAAAACTCCCAAAATATAAATAATTATATTCGCGGTTGATAACATTGCTATAAAGTATAGAATATTTCTTGATATTTTGCAAAACAATCAGAAAAGTTATATTTTAGATATATGAGTCTAAGACATTATACTTACAGTCATACGGGAAGAGCCAGCGACCTTGCCGGCAGAGACCGGTTATTTTATAGAGCGCTTGAAATTTTGCCGGGAACTTTATCTTGGGGAAGTATCCTTACTCTTATTTTTTTGTCTTGGGTGGTGCCTATCTGGGCGGCTTTTTTCATAATAACTTTTGATATTTACTGGCTTGTAAAAACGGCTTACCTTTCTTTCCATCTCAGGTCTAGTTGGAAGAGGATGAAGCACAATATGGCGCTTGACTGGGAAAAGAGAATGGAGAATATAAAGTATGATAAAATTTGGCAATTAGTTATTCTTCCTTTTTATAAAGAAGATTTTGATATTATTTCAAGAACAGTGGAATCGTTGATTGAGAGTAAGTGGGACAAAGAGAAGATGATTATCGTATTGGCGCGCGAGGCGCGCGCCGGAGATAGCGCTAAAAATACAGCAGAAGAAATCTTCAAAAAATATAGCTCATTTTTTGGAGAGTTTATAATTACCAGCCACCCGGATAATCTCCCCGGCGAGATGGCGGGCAAGGGTTCAAATATCAGTTTTGCCGCCGAAGAGGCGAGAGTTAGAGTGCTTGATAAGAATGATATAAAATATGAAGATGTATTGATTTCTGCTTTTGATATAGATACGCGTGTTTATCCTCAATATTTTCTCTGTTTGACTTGGAATTTTCTTACAGCTGAGAATCCTTATCGTTCTTCGTTTCAACCTGTGCCTGTGTATAACAATAATATTTGGGAAGCCCCAGCTTTCTCCAGGGTCGTTGCCACAAGCGGTACTTTTTGGCAGATGATACAGCAGGAGAGACCGGAGAGGCTCGCCACGTTTTCGTCTCACTCTTTAAATTTTAAAGCGCTTTATGATATAGGCTATTGGCAGAAAAATATGGTATCTGAGGATTCGCGTATTTTTTGGAATGCTTTTTCCCATTATAATGGAGACTACAAAGTGGTGCCTTTGTCTTATCCCGTATCAATGGACGCCAATCTCGCCATATCATTTCTTGAGACAGCTAAGAATACCTATAAGCAACAGAGGCGATGGGCATGGGGCGTAGAGAATATTCCGTATATACTTTTTGTATTTTTTAAAAATAAAAAAATTCCCCTTAAAAAAAAGATTTATATTTCTTTTGTGCAATTAGAAGGTTTTTGGTCTTTAGCCACTAATCCGCTTATAATATTTTTACTTGGCTGGACTCCTCTTGCTTTAGGCGGCCAGGCATTTAACAAAACGCTTCTATCTTATAATCTGCCTATAATCACAAGAGACCTGATGGCGCTTGCAATGGTCGGCTTAATCCTGTCAGTTATTGTTTCTATGAGTTTCTTGCCGCCTAGACCTAAACATCGCTCCAAGTTTATTTACTTCTTTATGGCAATTCAGTGGATACTCGTCCCTCTTACTATAAATATATTCGGTTCTATTCCTGCGCTTGATGCGCAGACCCGCCTAATGTTTGGCAGGTACATGGGCTTCTGGGTCACGCCGAAAGGCGGCACCCAGAAGCGGGAAGGGGGTTTCACCGCCAAAACGGGACAAGCGGGAATCCGCCAGTCGGCGGACTAGTTTCCCCGTGTAGGAAAACAGTAAGACGCTAGAAACCGAGGGTTTCTAGGGATCGAGCAAATCGAGCGACGCTTTTGTGGTGACGCCGAAGAATATGAAGAAAATTGATAAGCTAAATCAATCAAGTTAGCATGAAAATTGTGCACCACTCGGTGGTGCACAATTTTAAATGGTTTAACCGTCCAAGGTCTCACCTTGGACGGTAGTTTTTTCTTTTTTCTCGGAAATAATATATAATAGGGGGACGTATGGGAAGTGAATTTGTAAATTTAGGTAATCTTTCAATAGTCATTATCGTTTGTGGCTTTTTGTTTGCTTATTTTTACGGAAGAAAAACTAAACAATTTAAATGGAATGAATATTTAGCGATAATTACACCCCATTACTGGTAGTGTTTATGTATGTATATTTTATAAATATTAAAATACTATATTTATTTATTATAAGTTCGATTGTGGGTTTTATTTTAGAGTATATTGTGGGGCTTCTATATCATAAGACTTTAAATAAGAGACTTTGGACATACAACCGGTTATCTGTTGGAGGGTATACAAGTATACTTTCTATCCCTCTTTGGGGAGCGGCGGGCGTTGCCTTTTGGCTTTTGAGTAAAGCGCTTGGTTTGTAATATATTGATTTAAGAATTGTGCACCACTCGGTGGTGCACAATTCTTAAATGGTTTAGCCGATGATTGTGCAACATTGAATGTTGCACAATCATACACCTAAACGGCTCATCCGCCGATTTCAAAAGGTATTGAGGCGCTTAAATAGGTTTAAATAAAACTGTGGACAAAAATATGGCTTATTAGAGCCATAAAAATGCAAAATTATTTAAGATCATTGATTCTTTATAAAAAAGAATATATAGTAAATATGTGTTTGGGGGGTTTTTACCCCGTCACGGTCAATGGTTAAACTGTAACCAAACACACTAAAAAACACCAGCGTTAGCTGGTGTTTTTTAGTATTAGACTAATCTTCTTCTAAATTCCCAGAATATAACTTAAGCCCTTTGTTATTATTCCAAAAAGGAATGATGCTCCAAAAGTGCTTATTACCGCCATCTATTTGTCTAACTATAACCTTAACTCTTTTTTTAAAAGACCCATCTTCTATTATAGATATAAACCCGTAATAAGTCGCATTTTTTAAAATCTTTTCTTTTCTAGTGTTTGTCTTTACCTCAACAAAAATATTCCTTCTTTGAATTTCTTGGAGTGTTGAACTTTTTAATAAAATAATTGGAGCTAAATGTACATTCTTTAATCTCATAAATTGATCTTTTCTTTCGCGTGCCAATCTATCTGCTTTAAATTTTATATGCTTTACCCCTCTAGAATTAAAAGCCACTTTTTCACTAAAATAAGGACAATAAACCTCTTTAATGTCCTTAAATACTTTTTCTGCTTCTTTTTTTACTTTTTCCAGATTCTTATCAACTTCCACCTAAGGATTATAACAAAAATACTTAGATTGTAAATGATCAAACCCTTGTGCAACATTCAATGTCGCACAATCATATACTTAAACGGCTCACTCCTCCAGATGAAGGAATGATCCGTTTAGCTATCCAAGGGGCCCCCTTGGATAGCAGTTTTTTCTTTTTTCCCAAAAATAATATATAATAGATAAATATCTTTATGATTAATAATGATAAAAACTGGATAGATGTTTCCGCTCCTGGTAAAAAAGCGCCTCGCGGACATCTTCACCCACTAACTCAAATTACCGATAAGATTTCAGACATCTTTTCGGGTATGGGTTTTGAGATTGCTGAAGGTCCTCAAATTGAAGATGAGTGGCATAATTTTGACGCATTAAATGTTCCTAAAGATCATCCTGCGAGAGACATGCAAGACACTTTTTGGATTAAAGACAGGGAAAACAAACTATGTCTTGCTGGGGAGAAATCAAAAAAAGGAGAGAAGCTTCTACTTCGTACCCATACTTCATCGGTACAGATTCGTTATATGAAGAATCTGCCCATTGGCGGACATCCAATAAGGATTATTGCTCCCGGGCGAGTATTTAGATATGAAGCGACTGATATGACGCATGAATCGCAGTTTTATCAGTTTGAAGGATTGATGGTGGATAAGAATATTAATCTTGCTAATTTAAAAGCGATCATAGAAGTATTTTTTCAGAGATTTTATAATAGTAAAGATATTGAAGTGCGTTTAAGGCCTAGCTACTTTCCTTTTGTTGAACCTGGTGTTGAGATAGATATAAGGAGAGGTCGAAATGGGAAATGGCTTGAAGTTGGCGGTGCTGGTATGGTGCACCCGAGAGTCTTAGAGAGTGTCGGGTTAGACCCAAGGGAATACAGAGGGTTCGCTTTTGGTATGGGGGTTGATAGGCTCGCTATGCTTAAATACAAAATTGATGATGTACGGCTTTTTTATTCAGGGGATTTAAGATTTATCAAGCAATTTTAATATGATAGTAAGTTATAAATGGCTACAAAGTTATTTTAGTAAAGACATTCCTAAGCCGGAAAAATTGGCTAATCTTTTGACAATGCACTCTTTAGAAGTGGAGAGTGTTGAGAAGAAAAAAGGCGATTATATTATTGATATAAATGTTACTCCGAATAGAGCGCACGACTCCCTAAGTCATTTGGGAATAGCAAGAGAAATATCGGCTATCGTTGGCCTAAAATTAAAAACTGAGAAGTTAAAAATAAAAAGCTACAAATTAAAAATAGATTTTGATATTGATGTCAAAGAACTGAGTTTGTGTAGACGTTATGCCGGCGTGATGATTGAGGGCGTAAGGGTAAAGTTATCACCGAAATGGCTTAAAGATAGGCTTGAGGCAATAGGACAGAAATCTATCAATAATGTGGTTGATATTTTAAATTTTGTTATGTTTGACGTTGGTCAGCCTATGCATGCTTTTGACGCTGATAAGATAAGTGGAAGCGTTGTAGTAAGAAAGGCAAAAAATGGAGAAAAAATTACGACTCTTGATAATCAGGATATTGAACTTGATGAAAATATTTTAATAATTGCTGATGAGAATGGTCCGCTTGCCTTGGCAGGAATAAAAGGCGGTAAGAGGGCAGAGGTGGGTAGTGAGACGAAAAATATAATCTTAGAGGCGGCTAATTTTGAACCGATAAATACAAGGAAGACTTCTCGACGAGTCGGGATTAGAAACGATTCTTCTGTAAGATTTGAGAATGAAATTTCACTTAATCTTGCGGGACAGGCTTTAGAAAAGGCGACTTCTCTGATTCTAAAAGAGGTTGGCGGTAAAAGTAGTGCTGTAAAAGATTTTTACCCCAGGAAGGTCAGCCAATATAAGTTAGGTCTTCACCCTAAGGATGTGTCTTCGTTGTTGGGACTTGAGGTCTCAGAGAAAGATATCGTCAAAATATTGAAAAGTCTGTCTTTCGAGGTTAAGAAGATAAAACCGATTGATAACATTTTAAAAATTGCGCAAAGCTTAAAAGGCAAACCTTATAAATACGGCGCGAGTATATCATATGACGCGCCGGAGTTTTTTGATTGTTCTTCTTTTGTGAGTTATGTATTCGCTCATTCGGGTGTGCAGGTTCCGCGTATGACTATAGATCAGTATTTTTATGGAAAGCCAATTGAACAAAAAGATTTGAAGCCGGGTGATTTGGTTTTTTCAAATACAAAAGTTCTTATAAATAAAATACATTACGAATCGGTAAATTTTATGAAAGGAACGAAGATAAAAGAAGGAGTTGATCATGTCGGCTTATATTTGGGTAATGGAAAAATTATATATACATCGAGTTTCACTGGCAAAATAGTAATAAAAGATTTAAAAAAAATAAAAGAGTTTAAAAACCTTCGCGGATTTAGAAGATTCATCACTGAGGCAGATGATTTACTGCTCGTCACCGTCCCTTCTAGCCGACTGGATGTAAGGATAAAAGAGGATCTAGTAGAGGAGGTGGGCAGAATATATGGGTATGAAAATATACCGTCCGTTCTTCCGGAGAGCGCTTTGGTTCTGGCTATTAGAAACGAGGGCTATTACTTATCAAGAAAGATAAAGGATATTTTTGTCGGCGCCGGTTTTAGCGAAGTATATAATTACTCATTTGCAAAAAGGGGCGATATCGAACTTCAGAATCCAATAGCGAAGGGCAAAGAATATTTAAGGTCAAGCTTAGTGGAGGGATTTTTAAATAACGTTGAAGAGAACCTTAAATATTTTGACGAAGTTAAAGTGTTTGAGATTGGAGAAGTATTTAGGATTGATAATAACGGGTGTGTTAGTGAGAAGAAGATGATAGGCGGATCTATTGCCTATAAAGATAAAAAGAAAAATAAAGAACACGAAGTTTTTTATGAGATTAAGGGAGTCTTAAGCACTCTTTTTGAAAAACTCGGTATTTTAGGCGTACGTTTTGGGGATGACGGGGAAGATACAGCTCTGATAAAATATAATGGCAATATTTTAGGTATCATAAGTAATTTTTCTGCGCAAGGCGATCCAGTTCTAGGCTGGGAAATTGATTTTGATATATTGAAGAGTATCTCGAGTGAAGAGTTGGAATACTCTCCTGTTTCTAGGTACCCTTCTGCCGTTCGAGATCTTTCTATTTTTGTTCCGTTTCGTACAAAGGTTGAAGAAGTGCTTGATGTTATAGAAAATATGGCAGGCGAACTTCTTTTTGACACGGACCTTTTTGATATCTATGAGAACGAGGAGAGGAAATCTTTTGCTTTTCGCTTTATTTTCCAGTCTTATGACAAGACACTGTCGGACACTGAGATAAACGAGATTATGGATAAAGTGATGAAAGCTCTCGACGAGAGGCCTGAGTGGGAGGTGAGAAAGTCGACCTAGCGACTGACTAAAACAAGATTTTGTCATAACTTTTTCTGATTTTTTATCCGTTCTCGTCTTAAATAAATAATATTCGCTATATTTCGTTAAAATTTCTCCTCGCAAGCAGGAAGCCAGAAATTTTATACTCAATCGCTCATTTATTTATAATTAATCCTCGAAAGGATAAAAAATCAGAAAAAGTTATAAGTATTAAGCATCTTAATTTTTTATGGCAAAACATATTTTAGACGTTCCTTATTATTCTCAACACATTGATGTCTTGGATGAAAGTTGGCAGTCTCGTGCTTGCGGTGTCATCTGCCTCAAGATGGTTATGGATTTTTATAATTTAAAGTCCGGCAGGGTGATTATATCAGCGGATGATTTGATAAAAGAGGGCGCATATATAGAAGGGAATTTGCCTGCATACGGCTGGTCTCATAATCATTTGGTCTTGCTTGCCAGAAATCATGGTTTTATGGCTTATCCCCAAGAGTTTAGAAGCCACAAGATAGATTATGCCAATAAGAAAGAGGAGGTGAGCGAGTATGAAGAGGCTCTTATTGATAAGGGAATAGAAAAAATAATTTCTTCATTGGAGAATGGACATCCGGTGATAGTCTCTATTTTTAAAAATTTTGAAATTGGCGATAAATTTCACATGGTGCTCTTAACAGGGTTTGAAAGTGGCAGAGGGGAGGTAAAAGGCTTCTATTATCACGACCCGGATTCGGTAGATAAGGAGGAGGGAAAGCATAGATTTGTCCCCACTGAAACCTTTAAAAAGTACTGGAGAAAAATGGCTATTTATGTTAATATATAAATAATTATGGTGAAAAAAGATGCAGAAAATAAGCCTCATTATGGGGCTTCAGATATTTATGTCTTGGAGGGGCTTGAGCCAGTGCGTAAAAGGCCGGGTATGTATATCGGTTCGACCGGTATAGATGGCCTCCATCATCTTATATGGGAAGTCTTTGATAACTCGCGCGATGAGGCGATGGGCGGTTTTGCCAATGAAGTGGAAGTGGCATTGTTGCCGGGAAATAGGGTTAGAGTTGCAGACAATGGAAGAGGCATACCTGTTGATACTCATGCTAAAACAAAAGTCTCCGCTCTGGAGACGGTTATGACGACACTTCATGCCGGGGGTAAATTCGGCGGCGAGTCTTACAAGATTTCCGGCGGTTTGCACGGGGTGGGTATTTCTGTCGTAAATGCGCTGTCTATTTGGCTTAAAGCCGAGGTTTATAGAGATGGCGGGAAATTTGTGCAGGAATATTCCAAAGGCATTAAGAAGAACAATGTAAAAAGAATAGGGGCCAGTAAATTAAATGGAACAGTTGTAACTTTTGAACCTGATAAAGAAATATTTAAAGAGACGGATTTTGATTGGGAGAAAGTAGTAAACAGATTAAGGCAACAGGCTTATCTTGTAAAATCATTAAGAATTAGAGTAATGGACTTGAGAGATTATGAGGGTAAAATTGACTCTGACAGCGTATTATATCTGGACTCTCTTAATCTTCCTGTTAAATCTTATTCTTTTTATTTTGAAGGCGGCATCATATCGCTTGTTGAATATTTAAATAAAGACGAAGAGAAGATTAATGAGAATATTTTTTATGTTGATAAAAAGCCTAGTGACGGGTCAGTTGAGTCTGTAGAGGTCGCGTTGCAGTATACAGACAATATAACATTGAAAGAAATAAGTTTTGCTAATAATATAAATACTGGTGAAGGCGGCTATCATCTTACGGGGTTTAGGACGGCTCTTACAAGAATTTTAAATGATTACACCAGAAAAAATAATTTTTTAAAGGCAGATGAGGATAATCTCACCGGGGACGATGTGAGAGAGGGTATAACAGTTATTGTGTCTGTTAAGTTAAGGGATCCGCAATTTGAAGGCCAAACAAAAGCCAAACTTGGCAGCCCTGAGGCCAGGGGAGCTGTTGAAACTGTATTTGGCGAGGCTTTTTCCTCTTTTCTTGAAGAAAAGCCAGGTGACGCTAAATCTATTATCAATAAAGTGATTCTTGCATATAGAGCAAGGAAAGCCGCAAGTGCCGCAAAAGAAAGCGTATTGAGAAAAGGCGCTCTTGACGGACTTACTTTACCGGGCAAACTTGCCGATTGTCAGTCTAAAGACGCCAGTGAGTCTGAAATTTTTATCGTTGAAGGAGATTCTGCCGGCGGTTCTTCAAAACAGGCTCGCGACAGAAGAACTCAGGCAATCTTGCCGCTACGCGGGAAGATATTAAATGTTGAAAGAGCTCGTATAGATAAGATGTTGGCTTCAAAAGAGATCAGATCGCTTGTGATTGCTCTTGGTGCTGCTATTGCTGAGGAACTAAATGTTGAGAAGCTTCGTTATCATAAAATAATCATTGCCACAGATGCTGATGTTGACGGCGCGCATATCCGCACACTTCTTTTAACCCTGTTTTTTAGGTACTATAGGCCAGTTATAGAGCAAGGTTATCTATACATCGCTCTTCCTCCTTTGTACAAAATACAAAAAGGAAAAACTGTTAAATACGCTTATGCGGATGCGGAGAAAGATAAAATAGTAGATGAGATGAAAGAAGGAGTAACAATCCAGCGTTATAAGGGTCTTGGGGAGATGAATCCTGCTCAATTGTGGGATACGACAATGGATCCAGAGACCAGAACATTGAGAAATGTAACAATTGAAGATGCTGTGGCCGCTGATAAGATATTTGATGTATTGATGGGAAAGCTTGTAGAACCCAGGAAAATTTTCATCCAGACTCACGCTAAAGCGGCAAATTTGGATGTGTAATTTGACAATGATACTGCTGTAGTTTATAATAATAATGGGTCATCTAGTGACCTGCCTCCGCCCTAACCAAAGAAGAGCGCCAGCCTTTTTAATATTTCACCACTAAAAGGCCCGCACTCTTCTTGGTTAGGGCTATTTTTTTGTAATTTCTTTTGTAATAGTATCTATAAATTTATCAACTTCAATAGCGCCTTCATCTCCTTTTTCTTTTGAGCGGACTGATATTGTCTTATTCTCTTCTTCTTTTCCGCCAACAACGATTATGTAAGGTATTTTTTTTATTTCAGCCGTTCTGATTCTTTTTCCAAGAGTGTCATTTGATGTATCAATTTCTACCCTGATATTGTTTTCTTTTAATTTATCTAGAATTGTGTCGCCGTAATCATTGAATTTTTCTGATACCGGTATAATCATTGCTTGCACAGGAGAAAGCCATAGAGGAAATTCTCCGGCAAAGTGTTCAATTATGACTGACAAGAAACGTTCTAAAGATCCGGCAATGGCTCTGTGTATCATAACCGGAGTTTTTATCGTTCCGTCTTTGTCTGTGTATTTTAGCTCAAAGCGTTCTGGCATAGAGAAGTCCACTTGGATAGTGGCTAACTGCCATTCTCGTCCAAGAGAATCTTTGAACATAAAATCAAGTTTCGGCCCGTAGAAAGCCGCTTCGCCTTCAATTTTTTTGTAATTTAGGTCTTCGCTTTTAGCTACTTTTTCAAGAATCTTTTCAGCTTCATCCCAATGTTTTTCATCTCCAATATAGTTTTCCGGTGTTTTAGAATCTCTTACTGAAAGCGAGACCCAGTAATCTTTCTTATCAAACATTCCAAGCAGTGTATAGAATTCTCTTATTATGTGGATTATATTTTTTACTTCTTCTTCAACTTGTTCTAAGGAGCAGAAAATATGCCCATCGTCCTGAGTCAGTGATCTTACTCGTGAAAGTCCTAAGAGCTCCCCGGGCTGTTCGTCTCGGTAATTAGTGGTGATCTCTACAAAGCGTATAGGTAAGTCGCGGTAACTCTTTGGAGTAGAAGCGTAGATTTGAGTATGGTGCGGACAGTTCATCGGCTTCATTACAAATTCTGTGTCTGACTTTCCTTTTACATGAAAGAGACTGTCTTTGTATTTTGCCCAGTGTCCGGAAATCTCATATAGTTCCTTTTTCGCAATATGAGGAATCCACACTTTTTTATAATCAAATTTTGATTGTATTTCGTATATTTTATTTCCTATCAGATCGCGCAAAAGAGTTCCTTTTGGCGTAAAGAGAGGCAATCCGGAGCCGACAAGATTAGAAAATGTAAACAGATCAAGTTCTTTCCCTAATTTGCGATGATCTCTTTTTTCAGCTTCCTCTATATTTTTTAAATAATCATCCAGTTCTTTTTTTGTCTCAAAGGCTACACCGTAGATTCTTGTCAGCATTTGATTATTTTCATCTCCTTTCCAATATGCTCCCGCAATTTTTGTTAGACGAAATGCTTCCGGATTTATTTCTTTTGTTGATTCTATATGAGGACCTTGACAGAGATCTATGAGATCGCCGCTTCTGTAGATGGATACAGTGTCGCTTTTTTGCTCCAGTTCTTTTATTAGCTCAAGCTTATACGGCTCGCTTTTAAAGATTTTTTTGGCTTCTTCTATAGAGATTTCTTCGCGTGTGAATTGGATGTCCTGCTTTATCAGGCTCTTCATATCGTCTTCAAGTTTAGATAAGTCTTCCGAAGAAGGGGTATGATTTTGAAATTCAAAATCATAATAAAATCCATTTTCTATAGCAGGTCCCATTCCGAGCTTTGTGTCGCTCCATCTTCCTTTTACCATTAAGGCTAAAATGTGGGCAAGGGAATGCCTTGTTTTTTCTATATTTTTAGAATCTTTTTCCATAAATAGAATATTAGCATAATTTACTGAAATTAAAAATGACTCTTTATTTAAGTTCTTTTATCTTTTCTGCCAAGATTGAGACGCTTCCGTTTCGTCTTGATATAGTCCCTTCTATGGCGAGTATTTTATCCATTGTTAGCAAATCTTTATGGTCAGTGAATTTTTTCGGGAATACCACAATTTCAATATTATCAGAAAGATCAGCTATTTTCATAAAGCACATTTGTTCGTCTTTTTTCGTTGTTATTAATTTTATCGACTCCGCTATGCCGGCAACAACAGTTGAAATGCCATTCATCAGTTCTTTTGTATTTTTTATTGAGATATTTTTTTCTTTAAATCTCTCTTTGAATTTATCAAGAGGGTGTCCTGATATATATAGTCCGAGTAAATCTTTTTCCCAAGAAAGTTTTTCTTCCGGAGGCATACTTGGACTTTCTTTTAGAGTAAATGCCGGTATGCTTGTCTGGTCTTCCATCAAGCCGAAAAGTGAGTTTTGATTTTGTCCCGCTGATTTTGTTATTTCTTTATTGTATAGAAGCGCTTCTTCTATATTATTTATAAGTTGCCCTCTTTCGCCTAATGAATCCATGGCGCCGGCTTTTATAAGACTTTCTAGTGATTTTTTGTTTAGATTTTTATGACGGACTCTTTCAAGGAAATCAGAAAATGAATTAAATTTTCCATTCTTTTTTCTTTCTTCTATTATCGCTTCAGCTATTTCCGCGCCTAAGTTTTTTATTGTATATAATCCAAAGCGAATTTGATCTTGTCTTAGTGATGTATCTTGTTTAACATTGATTTCATTATGAGCATAATCGATAGCAGGCTTATTGGCATCTTTTCCTTTTATAACGGTAAATTTGCCGAAACTTTCATTAACATCAGGCGGTAATACCGGAATGTCCATTTTTTTACATTCATTTATTATTTCAGCGATTTTTTCAGTGTCTCCTGATTCAGCGGTAAGTACGGCTGTCATATATTCAGCAGGGAAGTTTGCCTTCATATAGGCTGTCTGATAAGCTACTCTTCCATAACTTGCGGCATGCGCTTTATTAAACCCGTAAGCGGCAAATGGCTCTATCAGTCTCCATAGCTCTTCCGCTTTATTTTTATCAAGTCCGTTTTCTGTAAAACCGGTTAATAGTTTTTCTTTTTGGGCGGCCATTTCTGCCGGAATTTTTTTACCCATAGCTTTCCTGAGTTTATCGGCTTCTATCCATGTGAATCCGGCTAAGTTTATGGCTATAAGCAGAACATCATCTTGGTATGTTATCACTCCGTAAGATTCCGACAAGATTTCTTCAAGCCTTGGGTCTAAGTATTGTATCAATGCCGGGTCATATTTTCTTTTGATGTATTCAGGGATGTTTTCCATCGGACCGGGCCTAAAAAGCGCAACCATGGCGTTAATATCGTGTATCGTTGACGGCTTTAGCTCACGAAGCCACCTTGTCATACCCGCTCCGCCCAATTGGAATAATCCCATTGTTTCTCCTCTTCCAAGAAGTTCAAATGTTTTTTTGTCGTCAAGCGGGATATTTTCCATATCTACATCTATGTTGCGAAATTTTTTGACAAGGCTCACCGCATTTCCAAGTATTGATAAATTTCTTATCCCCAGGAAGTCAAATTTTAGAAGCCCGGCATCTTCAACAGCATGCATATCGTATTGGGTTATAATTTTTTCTCCTTTTGGCTCAAGCTGAAGAGGAACAAAATCGGTAAGTTCAGTTGGTGATATAACCACACCGGCGGCATGTACGGAGATATGTCTGGCGCAACCCTCAATCTTCTTTGCCAGGTTTAGAATTTCTTTTACTTTAGCGTCTTCTTTGTATAGCTTGGAGAGCTCAGGTGTTATTTTGAGCGCCGTATCTATTGTCATTGGGAATCCTTGCGATCCTAGCGGAACGAGATTTGCTATTCTGTCTCCTAGATCGTAAGGATATCCAAGTGCCCGAGTCACATCTCTCACGCTTCCTTTCGCCATCATAGTACCGAAAGTTCCTATTTGAGCGACTTTGTTAGTGCCGTATTTTTCTTTTACATAATTAAGAATAATATCTCTTTTATCGTCTGCAAAATCCATATCTATGTCAGGAGGAGATGGCCTGTCCGGGTTTAAGAAACGTTCAAAAGGAAGTTTGTATTTAAGCGGGTCAATATTAGTGATACCTATAAGATAAGATGTAAAAGAGCCGGCGGCCGAACCTCTGGTGTTTGTAAAAATATTATTTTTATGAGCGTAGTTTATAATATCGGCAACTATTAAGAAATATGGAGCGTAACCTTTTGTGTTTATTATATTAAGCTCGTATTTCAGTCTTTCTTTTGCTTTATTTTTAATTTCATCGTTTAATTTTTCGCGATTGATAAAATCCTCAAGTTTTTCATGGGATACTCTACATAACTCATCTTCCGGCGATATGTTATCTTTAGTTTCAACTTTTGGAAAAACCCATTTGCCAAGTTCAAGCTCAATATTGCACATATCGGCTATCTTTAAGCTGTTTGTAATTGCTTCCGGAATATTTTTGAAGTTTTTTGCCATCACTTTCGGAGAAGTGAAAGAAAAATCTTCGTCTTTCATTGTGAGTCTGTTTGTATCGCTTAGCGTGGAGTTTGTCTGTATGGCAACTAGTGTATCGTGCGGTATATTGTCTTCCGGTTTTATATAATGCACATCTTGAGTAGCTACAAGAGGAATGCCGGTCTTTTTAGAAAGGAGAGGCATTTTTTCATTAAGAGCATTGAACTCATTTATTGTCGGATGATAGCCGGTTTCTAAGAAGAAATTGCCCTTGCCGAATATTTCTTCATATTCAAGCGCGACTTTTTCAGCCCTATTAAGGTCTGATTCATTTAATATCGCTTTTGGAACTTCGCCGGCAAGACAAGCAGAGAGTCCTATCAATCCTTCATGGTGCTTGCGTAAAATTTTTTTATCTATTCTTGGCTTGTAGTAATAGCCTTCAAGGTTAGATAAAGTTACAAGTTTTATAAGATTTTTATAGCCAGTTTCATTTTTTGCCAAAAGGACAAGATGGTATCTTTTATTGTCTATCCCTGGCCGTTTATCATGAAGCGATTCAAAAGCTACATAAACCTCTGATCCTATGATCGGTTTTATTCCGGCTTTTTTGCACTTCTTGTAGAATTCAATGGCGCCATACATATTGCCATGGTCAGTCAGGGCAAGAGCCGGCATTTCATATTCTTTGGCTATTTTTATCAGGTCGTCAATTTTAGCCAATCCGTCTAAAAGGGAATAATGACTATGGACGTGAAGATGTACAAATTCAGCTGGCATAAGATTCCCGTATTATAGCAGAAATAACTATCTCAAAGAATGTTGACAATTATTTAGTATAACCTTATAAATAGGAAGGAAATTTGTCTATCTAAAAAGGAGGCATAAGTTATGCACATAACAGAGATGTGCCGTGAAAAAGAGTAAGGACCCGTTATAGTAAGAATTTATCTTGATCCATATGAAGTATGTCCCATAATGGAAGGTTGCAAATTCACAGATTGTTGCGCGGGGATAAAGAAGACGAGAGACAATGATTTTACTTGCGACCTGGAGGAAATAAAGAGACTATTTGATAAACAAAATAAGCAAAAAAGTAAAATAGCGAAATTTAAGTAATAGACCCGGAAAATATCCGGGTTTTCTTTTTTTATTAGTATATATTTAGCAACGACCGCATCATTTTGTATACATTAGTGTATAACGAGTGTATAATGGAAACATGGATAGAAAAAAGCAAATCAAAGTTGCAAAAATAATTCTAAAAACCGTCGCCTTGGCTGGTGTTATAAGTATAGCCGTTTTGGCGCCCAATGCACTACAAGCCCTAGATATTTTTTACAATAA
The DNA here is from genome assembly GCA_024654625.1 of Patescibacteria group bacterium. Classification (NCBI taxonomy): domain Bacteria; species Patescibacteria group bacterium. The sequence continues at coordinate 87,806 of JANLHB010000005.1, read as the reverse complement.
AAATAAAAGAAAATATAATAAGAATCAATATTTGAACCAAAGCATTGAAAGATTAAGATCCGGTGGCTATATTGAATTTAAAAAACAGAATGGTAAAACTTTTGTTAATTTAACTGAAAAAGGAAAAGAAAGGTGGCTTAAATATCAGCTCGGTGATATTGTTATAAAAAAACCTAAGAAATGGGATCAGAAATGGAGAATCATTACTTTTGATATCAAAGAAGAAAGAAAGAATTCAAGAAATATTTTAAGAAAAGAATTGATAAACTTAGGCTTTATTAAGCTTCAGAATAGTGTTTGGGTTTTTCCTTATGAATGTGAAAGTGTGGTAATTATGCTTAAATCATATCTAAAAACAGGAAAGGATATTTTGTATATCACTGCAGAGAAAATAGAAAATGATAAATGGCTTAAGAAAGAATTCAATCTTTTTTAGAAATATATATTTAGCAACGGTCGTCTCGTTTTATATACTTTCGTGCCGGTATATTTTTGAAGTTTTGAAGCGATATGTTTCTTTTTAGTGTAAAATATTACTTATGCATAGAAAGCCGAGATACATTGTAGGTGTAGATGAGGCCGGGAGAGGTCCTCTGGCTGGGCCGGTTTTTGTCGGTGCTGTTCTGGTGGATACTAAAGATAAACGCAAATTAAAGATTCTTAAGGGGGCAAGAGATTCCAAGAAGATAAGCAGTAAGAAGAGGGAAGAATGGGATAAAATTATTAGAGATAATTTTGAATGTCATACTGCATCTGTGAGTAATCATATTATTGATAAGATTGGTATACAGAAGGCGGTTCTCCTTGGGGTAAAAAGAGTGCTGGGTAAGATGAAAACAAAGCCAGACCTCGTTTTGTTAGATGGTCTTCTGAAAGCGCCGTGGCAGTATAAACAGAAGACGATTATAAAGGGAGATGAGAAGATTTCTGTCATATCAGCGGCATCAATTGTCGCCAAAGTTGGCAGGGATAAGAAAATGATGTTTATCCACAGCAGATTTCCTGAATATGGTTTTGACAGGCATAAGGGTTACGGGACAAGGCTTCATTATGAGAAGATTAGAGAAAATGGCTTATCCTCTTGCCATAGGAGGACTTTTTGTGTAAACTATAGAAACTATGTCAATCAGAATGAGGCACACAAGGGCTCACACCCGAAATAGGAGAAGCCATCACTTTTTAAAGAAAATCGGTCTTTTATCGTGTTCAAAATGCGGAGAACCTTCATTGCCGCATAGAGTATGTAAAAATTGCGGTTCTTATAAGGGAAAAGAAGTAATAGATGTCTTGGCAAGGCTTACTAAAAAAGAAAAAAAACATAAAGAGAAAGAGCTACAATCTCAAGAAGGGAAAACCAAAGAAGGGAAGACGCTTAGTGCTCGAGAACTTTCGCAAAAGTAAATTTATAGGTACAGTTTTTTAAAATTTTCAAATAACGTGGCAAACAGACATTTATCAAGAAGTGTAGCAATTCAGGCCCTCTTTGAGTGGGACTTTAACGATAATGGTAAAAAAAGTATTAATGAGATATTAGATCGTGATATCTTAGAATTTGCTCCGGGGATTGATGACGCAAGCTTTGCAAGAAAATTATCTCTTGGGGTTGTTAAAGAAAAAGAAAAATTAGATAAAATAATAGAAAAAGCAGCGCCTGAATGGCCCATTGACCAAATTTCTGTTATTGATAGAAATATTCTCCGGCTTGGTCTTTATGAATTGCTTTTTGGCAATAGGAAAGAAGTCCCGCCAAAAGTGGCGATTAATGAAGCAATTGAACTAGCTAAAGCTTTTGGCGGTGATTCTTCAAGCCGTTTTGTAAACGGTGTTTTAGGCACAGTATATAAAGAGCTGGGCGAGCCGCAAAAAGGAGATACTAAAAAAAATGACAATTCTCAGATCAACAGCAATAATCTTCCTGAAGATATGTTAGCCGGCGCAGTTGTTTATAGGAGAGAAGGTGGCAGAATTATATTTGCTTTCGTCCATGATGTTTTTGGCTTTTGGACTTTGTCTAAGGGCAGAGTTGAAAAAGGCGAGGATTTAATGGTTGGCGCAAAAAGAGAGATTAAAGAAGAAATGGGGTTAGATATGGATATAGAAAATGAATTGGGTGAAAATTCATATATAGCTTCTGACCCGGAGAGGGGAAAAGTAAAAAAGAGAGTTTTTTACTTTCTTGGGCAAGCAAAACAAAAAGAATTAAAAAGGTCTGATTCAGGCGGGCTTGACGGAGTAGATTGGTTTGAAGCAAGAGAGGTGGCGAACTTAAAGATGTATGATGATATAAGACCTATCATTATTAAGGCTGTAAAAATATTGTCGAATAAATCTGTCGCAGTGTAATCTTTTATTTTATTTATTATGAATTTTTCAAAATTTGAGAAGGATATAAACATTAATTTTAATAATAAAAATTTATTAAGGCAGGCTTTTACCCATAGGTCTTATATAAATGAAAATCCTGAAGCTGGCGAACATAATGAACGACTTGAATTTTTGGGTGATGCTGTCTTGGAGCTTGTTGTAACAAGGCATCTTTATGATAGATACCCGGATAAGACGGAGGGTGAATTGACGAGCTATAGATCCGGATTGGTTAACACTAATACTCTTTCCGACAATGCTTCAAAGCTTAATATGAATGACTATCTTCTTCTTTCAAAAGGCGAGTCAAAGGACATTGGCAGAGCCCGGCAATATATTCTTGCGAATACTTTTGAAGCTTTAATAGGCGCTATATATATTGACCTTGGCTATGATGCCGCTTCTCTTTTTATAGCAGATAATTTATTCGGATATATTGACAATATGGTTGATAAAAAATTATGGAAAGATGCTAAAAGTTTTCTTCAAGAGAAAGCTCAAGATATAAAAGGATTAACTCCTCATTATAAACTGCTTAAGGATGAGGGGCCTGACCATGCTAAGGAGTTTACAGTTGGTGTATATATCGGAGATGAACTTGTTGGTGAAGGTGTTGGTTTATCAAAACAAGAGGCAGAGCAAAAGGCAGCCGAAGATGGGCTCAAAAAAAAGGGATGGTATAAATAATTTATGCGTTTAAAAAGATTAGAATTATCGGGATTTAAATCATTTGCAAGAACTACCAAGCTTGAATTCAGCGAGCCTGTTTCAGGCGTTGTTGGTCCAAATGGCTCCGGTAAATCTAATGTTGCCGAGGCTTTGCGCTGGGTCTTGGGAGAGCAATCTATTAAAGCTCTTCGCGGAAAGAAAGGAGAAGACCTTATTTTTAACGGTTCCCAAACTGCTCCTAAGCTTGGTAAAGCCAGCGTTACTTTGGTTTTTGATAATACTGACGGGATCTTCCCGTTGGATTATGAAGAAGTGATTATAACGAGGAAAGTTTTTCGTGATGGGCTTAATGAGTACCTGATCAATGATTCTAAAGTCAGGCTTAAAGATGTGGTGGAGATTTTAGGCAGTGCCGGGCTTGGCACATCTGCGCACCACATAATAAGCCAGGGTGAGGCAGACAGAATCTTGAATACTGCGCCAAAGGAAAGGAGGAGTATGATTGAAGATGCTCTTGGTCTTAAAATTTATCAAATAAAAAAAGAAGAAAGCGAGAGAAAGCTTTTGAAGACGGAAGATAATATCAAACAGGTGGAGAGCCTCCGCAGAGAGATTCAGCCGCATTTAAGATTTTTAAAAAGTCAGGTTGAGAAATACGAAAAGACATCTTCTCTAAGGGAAGAGCTAACTACACTTTATACAGAGTATATCTCTAAAGAGGAAAATTATTTAAAGAAAGAATCCGATGAATTATATAGATTAAAATCAGAGCCGCAATTAGAGTTAGCTAAAGTTGAGGAAGAATTAGGCTCTCTTAGGAGAGAAGTTTCAAAAAAAGATAAGAAAGAAGATCATTCCCCGGAATTTTTGTTAATTGAGGAAAATCTTAGCGCAATGCGCAAAGATATAGTTTCTTTGGAAAGAGAAATAGGAAGATATGAGGGGGTGATGGAGTTTGAAAAAAAGAGAATTGCGGAGGATGAAGGAAAAACAATCCCTAAAAATATAATTAAAGATTTTATCCTGAAGATAAGGGGTTATTTGGAGAGAAACGAATTTTCTAAAATGAGAGAAGAAGTGGATTTTTTCTGGTCCAATCTTGATAGCCATGAAGAGTATTCGCAGACGAATATTTTAGAAGCTGAAGCTAAGCATAAAGAGCTTTTATTGAAGCTTGATGATTTGCATAAAGAGGAAAAGAAATTATCGGACAATCTTTCATTTATAAAACTGATGGCGGATAAAGAGATGAAAGATTACAGGGATTCTGAACATAAAATTTATGAGAAAGAAAAGATAGTGAATAATTTAAAAGGTATCATAATGGAATTCAGTATTAAAGAAGAACGATTAAACGCCCGCAAACAAGAAATCAATAATGAAAAAGATGAAGCAATGAGAATTCTCGGCAATGTGGAGATTGTATCATCATCCGCTATTCTTGATGATATAGAACGAGATAAGATAAAAAGAGATATTAATAGAATCAAGATAAAGCTTGAAGATTCCGGAAGTGTTAGCGAAGATATATTAGTTGAGTATAAAGAGGTTGAAAAGAGAGATGAATTTTTTAATAAAGAATTATCCGATATGAAGAATGCCACTCTGGTATTGAATGAACTTATGAAGGAGCTTGAGGAGAAGATTGAGAAAGGCTTTAAAGATGGAGTGGAAAAAATCAATAATGAATTGAATGACCTTTTTTCGCTGATGTTTGGCGGCGGCAAAGCGGAACTTAAGATAATAAAGCCGGTAAAACAGAAGTCTGAAGATGAAGACGGTAATTTGATAGAAGATGACGATGGAGTTGAATCCATTGAGTCAGCCGGCGGTGTTGATATTTCAGTCAATCTTCCGAAGAAAAGAATTAATACAATGTCTATGCTATCAGGAGGTGAAAGAGCGTTGACGTCAATAGCTTTGCTTTTTGCAATGTCCAGAGTAAATCCTCCTCCATTTCTCGTTCTTGATGAAACTGATGCCGCGCTTGATGAAACAAATTCATCTAAATACGGAAGGATGTTAAAAGAACTCTCCTCAAATATTCAGCTGGTTGTGATAACTCATAATCGCGAGACTATGAAGCAGGCCGGTATTTTATACGGCGTTACTATGGGGTCTGACGGTATCTCAAAGCTTCTGTCCGTTAAACTTAATAATTAATTTTCTATTTTAAAATCTCGCAATTTATGAGAAAATAAGAGATATGATAAGAAGAGACACTCTTGCTTCATCAAGAAAAATAAAGAGAAAAAGATTGGCGATAAGGGCATCTTTTTATCTTCTCGCCGGAGTCTGTCTTTTTGCCGTTTTTGTCGCTTTTTTTTATATACCTGAATTTAAAATAAAAGAGATTGAGATAATCGGTATTTCGGAATTTAATAAAGACAAATTAGCAAGCAAATTTTCCGGAGTTATAAAAGATAAGTATCTAGGTATTTTCCCGTATGGCAATATCTTTATTTTCCCCGAAAAAAGGCTTAAAGCTGAAGTGCTTAGCGCATATCCTGATATAAAAGATATAGAGTTTGAAATTTTTTTTCCGGAGAAAGTTTTAACTATAGCTTCAGAAAGAGAGCTTTTTGCCGTCTGGTGTTTCAAAGAAGGGGATTGTTCTTTTGTTGATGAAGACGGGTTTGTTTTTAAACCGTCCCCGGTCTTTTATGGCGGTCTTTTTCTTGAATTTTTTGATGAGCGCAGGGACAGTTCTTCTCTAGATATTGATAAGGGGAGACAAGTTTTGCCTAAAGATGATTTCAAGATGATTATTGAGTTTATCAATCTTGCTGCATCAAGAGATATATTTATTTATAAAATTTTCATTAAAGACGAGGATGTATATGACTTGGAGGCAAGTTTTGGTTGGCGCATAATTTTAAATAATCATAATAATCCGGAAGATGCATTTCAGAATTTAAAGATAATATTAGACAATCAAATAAAAGAAGATTATATGACAAAAATAGGATATATTGACCTGCGTTTTGGCAATAAGATATTTTATAAATTCAATGATGAATGATAATTTAAAAATATTTTTTCGTAAATTAATTTGGGCTTCTGCCGCTATATATCTTGGTATTCTAGTTTCATCTTTGGGTTTAAAAGCCGTTAAAGTCGCTTATGTGAATATAAAGCCAAATATTAATTTAAATACGAGTTTGGCAGTTGTATTTTTTTGGGCAGACGACCTTATTTCTTTGTATAAAGAAGATAACGCGGCAGAAGTTGCGCCGATTACCGCAGATATTTTTTCATCTGAAGTTAAATATATCAACGTCAATAACGATGAGAAAAATAATGAAAAAGAAATATCGTTCACATTTGTCGGAGATATAATGCTTGACCGTAATGTTCAAAATTCTGTTTATAAAAATGGCGGCGGTGATTTTTCTTTTATTTTTGAAAATGTTGATTTTTTGTCAACAAGCGATATAACTTTTGGCAATCTGGAAGGCCCTGTATCGGATAAGGGCATGGACTTAGGTAATTTATATTCATTTCGCATGAACCCTCTCGTTTTATCGCCTATTAAAGATGCAGGTTTTGATGTTCTTTCTGTCGCTAATAATCATTCTGCTGATTGGGGGGAAGGCGCATTTGTAGATACGCTTAATAGGTTGGAGTTAAACGGCATCAGTCCGGTTGGAGGCGGTATTAATAAAGATGATGCGGAGAGTATAAAAATTATAGAAAGGAACGGTCTTAAGGTCGGTTTCTTGGCATTTTCTGATGTGGGGCCTAAGTGGTTTGAGGCGGGGAATAATAAACCGGGCATACTTTTGGCTAAGACGGAGCTTGTTAAAGAGCTGGTGTTAAAAGCAAAGTATAAGGCAGATTATGTCGTCGTCTCTTTTCATTTTGGCAATGAATATGAAACGGTAGCAAGTTATAGACAGGAAGAGCTTGCGAAGCAGGCGGTAGATGCCGGGGCAAATATAGTGATTGGCCATCATCCTCACGTGGTGCAGAAGATAGAATTATATAATGGCGGACTTATTGCTTACAGTCTAGGTAATTTTATATTTGACCAAAACTTTTCCGAGGAGACAATGGAAGGATCGCTTCTTAATGTGGTTTTCAGTGGGCAAGATATCGTCTCTATATATAAGAAGAGAGTTGAGCTAAATGATTTTTTTCAGGTTTATCTTTCAGATTATGCTGATTAAAGTAAAAATTTTTCCCGGGATAAAGAAAGAAGAGGTGACGGAGAAAAATGAAGGAGTTTTTGAGGTGAAGGTGAAAGAAAAAGCTGAGCAAGGGAAGGCGAATAATAGGCTTATAGAGCTTCTTTCAAGGCACTTCCAAATTTCTGAAAGTCAGGTTAAAATTATAAGCGGATCTAAGAAACGCAATAAAACAGTATCTATAAAGATATAGATAGAAAGGAGGTTCTTTGTGGAGATAAAGAAAATAGACAGAGATGACGTGGAAGAAATATTCGTCTGGATAGGAGTATTGCTTAATGCTAGGCATTGTGATAATGCTGTAGCTTTGGACAGGATGAAAATTCTTCTGGAAAAATACAAAAAAGCAATTGGATTCTCTAAGGAGGATGAGAAAAAAATAAAATCGGTAGAAGATGAATATGGCCGTAGGATTGCCGTATTGAAAGAGAGCAAGAAGAAAGAAGAAGGGGAAAAATCACGCATTACTCTTGACGAAAGAAGCAAGATATTTATGGACATAGTCGGTGGTCACTGAGGGGCAGAGTAGGTTTACTTTGCCCCTTTTTTATTTATATAATTAAAATATGAAAGAAAAAGTAATTTTAAAGACAATTGATAATAAAGAAATAGTTGGCAATTATATAGAAGTTTCTGGCGCAAAAGGCGCCGGTTTATTACTTCATATGATGCCTTCTACTAAAGAAAGCTGGAATGGATTTGCCAAAGAACTGCTTGAGGCGGGATTTTCTTCTTTGGCTATAGACTTAAGAGGGCATGGCGAGTCAGACGGAGGGCCGGAAGGATTTATGCGGTTTGATGATAAGGAACACCAGAAGTCTATGTTAGATGTTAAAGCCAGCATTGAATTTCTTAAAAATAAAGGGGTGGCGATTGGTAAGATTTTTCTGGCAGGCGCTTCTATTGGGGCAAATCTTTCATTGCAATATCAGAAAGAGAACCCTGAGATTAAAGCCTCAATTTTACTTTCCCCGGGGCTTAATTACAGGGGCATTTTAGGAGGAGAGCTTGCTAAAAATTTAAATGACAATCAGGCAATTTTTGCCTCCGGTAGCGAGCATGATTGCGGCTATCAGGATGCTCGCGGATTGTCAGCCGATAAGTGCGCCAGCGATATGGCAAAAGATATTTTTGAAGCAGCACCATCTAAAAACAAGCAAATCAAAATTTTTTCTAACTCGGCGCACGGTACAACAATATTATTGAGAAATGAAGGCTTCTTAAAAGAGCTTATTTTATGGCTCGGTAAAATATATGTCTAAGTTTAAATTAAAGTCTAAATTCAAGCCTGCCGGTGATCAGCCGAAGGCTATTAACGAGCTTGCTAAGGGTATTCACAGCGGCTTATTGAGACAGACGCTTTTAGGTGTTACAGGTTCAGGTAAGACATTTACGGTGGCTAATGTCATAGAGAAAATCCAGAAGCCGACATTGGTCATAGCTCATAATAAGACCCTTGCCGCTCAGCTTGCTTCTGAGTATGAGGAGTTTTTTCCTGACAGCGCTGTTCATTATTTTGTTTCTTATTATGATTATTATCAGCCGGAGGCCTATATTCCAATAACTGATACTTATATAGAGAAAGAGACGCAGATTAATGAAGAGATAGACCGTCTTCGCCACGCTTCCACTCAAGCGCTTTTAAGCCGTTCGGATGTTATCATTGTCGCTTCCGTCTCTTGTATTTATGGATTAGGGAGCCCAAAGGAGTATGAAGAAAGCCTGTTAAAAATAGAAAAAAATGAAAAAATGTCGCGCGTAGATTTATTGCATAAATTGATTGCTATTTATTTTGAAAGAACTAATGCGGATTTACTTCCCGGGAAATTCAGAGTAGTCGGTAATTCTATAGAGATAATGCCTGTGAATGAAAGGGTAGTGTATAATATAAAAATTTCCGGAGATTCCATCGGCGAGATACTGAAGATAGACCCTGTTTCAAGCCATATTTTAAAGAGAGAAAAAACTATTTTTCTTTTTCCGGCTAAGCATTTTATTACCGGAAAAGATAAAAGAGACGCAGGTATAGAGTCTATAAAAAAAGAACTAAGGGCTCATTTAAAGAAACTTGAGAAAGAAGGTAAATTGCTTGAGGCAGAAAGACTCAGGCGAAGAACATTAAATGACATCGCTCTTATAAGAGAGATAGGTTATTGCAATGGAATTGAAAATTATTCCCGTCATTTTAGGGGCGTGCCGGCCGGTACAGCGCCGGAAACACTGCTTTCATATTTTCCTTATGCTAAAGACGGGAAACCTGATTTCCTGACTATTATTGATGAATCGCATGTGACCGTTCCTCAAATTGCTGGTATGTATGCCGGTGATGCGTCAAGAAAAAAGACTTTGGTAGAATATGGGTTTCGTCTGCCTTCAGCTATGGATAATAGGCCTCTTAATTTCAAAGAGTTTGAAGAACGTGTAGGTCAGGTCGTATATACTTCAGCGACTCCTGGAAATTATGAGAAGGAAGTAAGTGAAAATATAGTGGAACAGATTATTCGGCCGACGGGACTTATTGACCCTGAGATTAAAATTAAGCCGATAATTGAGAAAGGGAAATATAGGGCTAAACCACTTGGTGGTCGCCCGACTCAGCCGGAGGCTGAGTATAGGGGCCAGATTGCCGATTTTATAGAAGAGGCAAGAAAGACGGCTGAGAAAGGAGAGCGTTCTATAGCCACAACTCTTACCAAGAAGATGGCTGAAGACTTGGCTTCGTATCTAAAAGAACAAAAAATCAAGGCAGAATACTTGCATAGTGAAATTAAGACTCTTGATAGGATAAAAATACTCACAGATTTTAGAAGGGGTAAGTTTGATTGTCTTGTCGGCATCAATCTGTTGAGAGAAGGACTTGATTTGCCGGAAGTTTCTTTTATCGGAATACTTGATGCCGATAAAGAAGGATTTTTACGTAGTGAGACGTCTCTTATCCAGACCATCGGCCGAGCGGCTAGAAATTCTGCCGGAAGAGTCATTCTTTATGCTGATACGGTCACTGGTTCTATGAAAAGGGCAATAGGCGAAACAGAGAGAAGAAGGAAGATACAGATTGCTTATAATAAAAAGCATAAAATTACACCTAAAACTATTATTAAGAAGATTCATGATATTACAGAAGCGCTTGAGAGTCAGCATCAGAAAACGGTAAAAGCTGTGTTTGAAATGGATAAGAAATTATTTGAAAAAAATCCTAAGAAACTGATTAAAGACAAAGAGAAACAGATGAGTCAGGCGGTAAAAGAGCTTGATTTTGAGACGGCTGCTATATTGAGAGATGAAATAAAAGAAATTGAAAAGATGCGAGATGAAAAAATCAAAGAAAGAAACAGCTCAACGCGTTGAGCCGTTTCTTTCTTTGCGGCACGCGGGGCTTTCTTTTTTATCTAGTTGGTATAATATTCTCTATATACCCCTCATTGAATAAAAGAGGGAAAATTTTGGTTTTCTGAGGATATAAACAAGAACTCGGAGATTTGACTTCTTCCAGAACGGTCATAAGGGAAATTCTTCAGAAGCCAAATCTCCGAGTTCTTGTAGAAAAATATATGAAAGATAAAGATGAAAAAATAATAATAAAAGGCGCCAGAACGCATAATCTTAAGAATATTAATCTTGAGATTCCTAGGGGTAAGATGATAGTCTTTACCGGCCTTTCAGGCTCGGGCAAGTCTTCGCTTGCTTTTGACACTATCTTTGCCGAAGGACAAAGGCGTTATGTGGAATCTCTTTCCGCTTACGCCAGGCAATTTTTAGCTCAAATGCAGAAACCGGATGTGGATGAGATTCATGGCCTTTCACCAGCCATCTCTATAGATCAAAAGTCTCGTTCCTCAAACCCGCGATCAACAGTGGCGACCATTACTGAGATTTATGATTATTTGCGTGTGTTATACGCGAGGATAGGGAAACCGCATTGTATTAAATGCGGAAGAGAAATTAAGCGTCTTTCAAATGAAGAAATAATAAACGTTGTTTTAAAAAATATTTCAAAAGTTAAAAGCAATGTCAAAGCTGGTTCTAAACTAGGAAGTATATTAGTTTTTTCTCCGATTGTGCGCGGAAGAAAGGGAGAGTATTATCAACTTCTCTATGATCTTTTGGGAAAGGGTTATGAGAGCGTGAGGGTTGACGGTAAGATAAAGAAGCTTCGCGGGCAGATAATATTGGCAAAAAATAAAAAACACGATATAGATATTTTGATAGACGAGATATCTCTCTCCGGCAAGGAGGGGATTAAGGGTGATTTTAGGTCGCGATTGGCTGAAGCTATTGAGCGCGCTCTTCGCGAGGCAGACGGTATTGTTAAGATTAATTTTCCGGATACTGATGAAGAATTTTTAATGTCGTCTTCTTTTACTTGTCCTTACGACGGCTTCTCTTTCCCTGAGATTGAGCCTCGCTTATTTTCTTTTAATTCGCCTTATGGAGCATGCCCGGCTTGCCATGGCCTCGGGACAAAACATCTTTTTGGCGATGAACCGTGCGATATTTGCCATGGCGCTCGCTTAAGAGAAGAAGCTTTGCATGTGTTTGTAGATGATAAAAATATAGTTGAGCTTATCGCTTTATCTATTTCAAGCGCTGTAAAATTCTTTAAAGATTTGAAGCTCAGTGAACGCGACAGGGAAATATCCAAAGTTTTGCTTAAGGAAATTGAAAACAGGTTGCAATTTCTTCTGTCGGTCGGGCTTGATTATATGTCTCTTGATAGAAGAGCTAATACTCTTTCAGGCGGAGAAGCGCAGAGGATAAGGCTTGCTTCTCAGCTCGGCTCTCAATTGGTGGGGACTCTCTATGTCCTTGATGAGCCGACTATTGGTTTGCATCAGAGAGATAATGACAGGCTTATAAAAACGCTTAAAGACCTTCGTAACTTGGGCAACACAATTATAGTGGTTGAGCACGATGAAGATACTATCCTTGCTTCAGATTATCTTGTGGATATCGGTCCTGGCGCTGGAGTTCATGGCGGAGAGATTGTGGCGTCAGGTTATATTGAAGATCTTTTGACTGGAAAATCAAGAAAAGGCAAATCGCTTACTTTGGATTATCTAAGAGGCGATGCCAATATTCCTGTGCCTGAAAGAAGAAGAGTTTCGGAAAGAGGAGCTATCAAGATAAGAGGCGGAAAGATTTTTAATATAAAAGATTTGAATGTTGATATTCCTTTGGGTAAATTTTGCGTTATAACCGGTGTTTCAGGGAGCGGGAAATCAACGTTGCTTTATGAGATTTTGTATAAGAATCTCGAGGCAAGGTTTGATAGGAGATATAGAAGTAATGAAATTTTTAATTGCGAGTCTTTCTCAGGCACGGAATATTTATCAAGAGTTATAATGATAGACCAATCGCCGATAGGCAGAACTCCGCGTTCAAACCCCGCAACATATACCGGAGCTTTCACTTATATTCGCGACCTTTTCGCTTCAACCGAAGAATCCAGGATGCGAGGCTGGGGTCCTTCCAGATTTTCTTTTAATGTGAAGGGCGGAAGGTGCGAGGCTTGCCAAGGCAACGGTACGGTGGCTGTTGAAATGCATTTTTTGCCGACAGTTTATGTAGGGTGTGATATTTGCGGAGGGAAGCGTTTTGATAAGGAAACATTGGATGTCAGATATAAGAAGAAAAATATTTTTGAGACGCTTCAAATGACAGTTGAAGAAGCCCTCGTCTTTTTTGAAGATATACCCGCTATTTATGACAGGCTGAAGACTTTAAATGACGTAGGGCTTGGCTACTTGGAGCTTGGCCAATCGGCGACGACTCTGTCTGGCGGCGAAGCGCAAAGGGTAAAAATATCTTCTGAACTTTATAGGCCTATGGTTCAAAAGACTATTTATCTCTTAGATGAGCCGACTGTCGGTCTTCATTATGAGGATGTGAAAAATCTTCTTAAGATATTGAATAAACTGGTTGATAAAGGAAATACAGTTGTGCTTATAGAACATAATATGGATGTGATAAAAAGCGCCGATTATATTGTGGATATGGGCCCTCTAGGCGGTTCAGGCGGCGGTAATGTGGTAGCAAAAGGCTCCCCGGAAAAAGTGGCGAGTGAAAAAGATTCTTATACTGGTTCTTATCTTAAAAAATGGTTAAAGAAATAAAATCCGCCACTTTATTGAAAGTGGCGGATAGAATTTGAATCAAGGATTTGTGATTATTTGCACCCGTTATCTATGATGTCATAGATACTGGTTGCAAGCTCGAGCCTGTGTTCGCTCTCTCTTTCGTAGTAGTCTCCTCTTTCTTCAAGCGCTGTCCATAAAGGATTTGTGCTTTTTAGGTGATGAATGCTCATTAGAAAGAGCATTTCATTGAATACGCCCTTTTTTAAGTTTGAAATAATCGCTATTTCTTCGAGCGATTCACGGAACGATTTCAGGGCTTTTATTATCTGCTCTTTGTAAAAAAGGCCGTGTTCAAATGTTTCTTTGTTGGCATCATAATTCTCGCATTTTTCTTTGGCTTCTTCATTACTCTTATTTATATGATAATATATTACCATTTCGTAATCTATCAGTGTGTTTATGTGAGAATGTATTTTGTCCCAACTTTCCGCCATAATCGTTCTCTTTGATATGTTTTCGGCGTTTACTTTGGCGCTTAATAGTGTGAATACAAGTGCAAAAAGCAGAAGAGATATTGATATTATCTTTTTCATCATATCACCCCTCTTATTTATGGGTTAATTAAAGAGCATCGTATCCGTATTATTTATATAATATTTTATTGATATAGTAAATAGCCATAGCGGACTTAGCCGTTGAAAAACATTAAGGATTTATCTCTTCTTCCAGTGAATCCATAAACCTTTCAATAGAGTCTTCGCCCGGAAGGTCGAAATTCTCAGGCTTCTTTCTATCTCCACTTCCGGCGAGCAGGCGATACGCCTCATATTTATGAAGTTCATCTTCGCCGTGCTTTTCTTTTAGTTCTTGTCCAAACAGGGCTATTTTATTCGACATTAGATTTGCATCTTTTCTATTCAGTGATTTCAATTTTTCCCTCAAGACTTTTGCCTCAGGAGAATATTCAAATTCCTCCATTTTAAAATCAATTTCCGGCTCCTCGTTTTTATTTATATTTTCTCCGTTTTCCATAATTATTTTAGAAGTTGTGTTATAAGGGCAATCATCTGATCTTTTTTAGTCGGATTACTTTCAGCGATAAGGAGAGTGAGTGCGGTAAGTGCCGCAGGGTTAATGTTTCTACTCCGTTTACTGCGCGCTTTTCGTAGAAACCATATAAACGCAAATGCGCCGGAGCGTTTATTCCCATCGGTAAATGGATGATTCTTTACCATAAAGTAAAGCAAGTGCGCAGCCTTCTCCTCAATAGTTGGATATACCGGTTTGCCATTAAATGATTGCACGACGTTACCTACAATCCCTTCTATGCTTCCCGGTGAGCGTTCATGCGCGAAAATATCTGTTGTTTCGCCTCTTTTTATTAGATCTTGGCGTAGTATTGCAATAGATTCCAAAAGTTCATCAGTGGAAATTTTTACTGATTTTTTAGTAGCGCCAATCTTTTTGAGCGATTCTTTGTCATACGCGTCCAGCGACTGCCATGTATTTGAGAATTCTTTTACCAGTTCAAGTACAGACTTTGGGTCAAGCGCAATATGTTCCGGCAGTAATGCTTGAATGTCTCCTACGGTCTTTATAAAGGCATTGTAGTTCTTCATAACTTGCTTGCGGTTTATAGTATAACCGATGACAATGTGTTCTCTAAGTGTTTTAGTTGCCCACTGGCGGAATTGTGTAGCGGTCTTTGAATTTACTCTATACCCAACAGAAATAATTGCATCTAAATTATAATGATTTGTATTGTAAATTTTTCCATCAGATGCAGTTATCCGGAATTTCCGGATAACTGATTTTTCCTTCAATTCATGAAATTTAAATATGTTTTTCAAGTGTTCGTTGATTGTTCTTACATCAACTTTAAATACTTCAGCAAGTTGTCTTTGCGTAGCCCAGACTGTTTCGCGCTTCACATCCCCTTTCAACTCAATGGCCCCGCTCGGCGCCTGGTATATGATTATTTGGTTTTTTGTATTAACCTTTTTCATTTTATGTAGTCTTTATTTAATTATTTTTTAATACTAGCACTAGGCGAGGCTCTCCATCTCCGTAGAAATTTTCCTTTCGTGATTCTATAATGAATCCTAAAGATTGATATAGCTTAAGAGCTCTTACATTATCAGGGTGAGTTACCATGTCGACTCTTGATATATCTTTCAGTTTTTCCAATATTCTTATCATAGCTTCTCTGGCAATGCCTCGACCTTGAAAATGAGGATCAATAGCTAAGCCACTGATATAAACATGATTTTTATCTTTTTCTCTATATGAAATATTACCCACTGTGGCACCGTCATGTACTATCAGGTAGACATCACCTCTTTGTAATTCTTCTTCCCATTCATCAGCTTGCAGCATTGGTGAATAAATATTTGTTCCAGCAACACTTCTTTCAATTTCTATTAATGTTGGAATATCAGAAATGGTAGCCTTCTTGAGATTTATATTTTCTCCGTTTTCCATGGTTATTTTTATTATTTAAAATTACTGGTGGTTAGGATTAAATTTCTCGACAAAGTTTAGTAGGGATTCTACTGTATCCCCGACGAATACATTTGGCTTACCCTTTATACCATCAAGCTCCACCAAGGTGTCCATGTTGTGACTCGAGCCTTTAAGGTAAGCGCAGGGGAGCGCGTAGTCAGTCGCTCCGGAGATGAAGTCGGTCATAGTGCCCGTCCTTCCGGCAATAGCGATGATAGCGTCAGATCCTTGGACTTGGCGAAGGTTGCGGGTAGGGTAATCTTCTTCTACCATAATCTTCTCATCCGGCTCGAAGGTATATACTTCTCCTACTTTTGCCCGCGCCTCTTCTCTGGGGTAATACCCCACACTCTTAGTTCCTCCGGCGCGTCGATAGGCGGCGCCTACGGCGCCGTAGATACCGGCACCTGGAGCGACGACTGGGATATGCTCGCGCTCAGATATAAGCTTACCGAGCTCCTCGGTCTCTTTCGTAAATTGTCTGGCGATGTCGTTATGCCACGAACCGAGGATAAGTATGCGTAAAGGCTTCATCTATACAGTATACCGCATTTGGCCGGAGAATTGAAAATAGATATTATTTTTGATAATCTTAATATATGAAATTATTGGATCAAGCTAAAAAGTTGCCGCAAAGCCATGGAGTGTATTTTTTTATTGATTTGAAAGGGGAGCCCATTTATATTGGCAAAGCGACATCTCTGCGTTCTCGCGTACTTTCGTATTTTCGTGATTCGCAGGGAAGAATGGATTCAAGAATTAAGGAGATGGTGAATTCATCTATAAGAATAAAATTTCAAGAGACAGATAGCGTACTGGAGGCTCTGATACTTGAAGCGAATCTTATAAAAAAATATCAGCCGAAATATAATATTAAAGAAAAGGACGATAAGAGTTTCAATTATATTGCAATTACTGAGGAGGAATTTCCGCGTTTACTCGCGCTTCGCCGCCGTGATATTGAGAAAGATGAGAGGAAAGCCAAAAATATTAAAGTTAAATATTTATTCGGTCCGTTTCCTCAAGGGGGAAGCCTAAAAGACGCTCTTAAGATTATTCGCAAAATATTTCCTTTTAGAGACAAGTGCCTGCCCTTAAGCGGGAAGGCTTGTTTTAATAGGCAGATAGGGCTTTGCCCCGGAGTATGTTCAGGCGAGATTTCAAAAGAAGATTATGCCAAGATAATAAGAAATATAAAATTATTTTTTGAGGGAAAGAAAAAGAATATATTGAGAAATCTAAAGATAGAGATGAATCTTCTTGCGAAAAATCGCGAATTTGAAAAAGCCGATATTATAAAAAATAAAATTTTTTCTTTAAATCATATACAAGATGTGGCTCTTATAAAAGATGACGATTATCCTTATAAGCCGGTTCGTCGCATTAGAATAGAAGCTTATGATGTGGCTCATATCTCAGGCAAGTTTACAGTCGGTGTATTTACGGTCTTAGAAGACGGCAGACTTAAGAAGTCAGATTATCGTTTATTTAAAATAAAAGGAGTAAAGAAGTCCGATGATATCGCTTCTTTGAGAGAGATTTTGTTAAGAAGATTGTCTCATAAAGAATGGCCTCTACCTGATTTGATTGTTGTAGACGGCGGTAAGGCTCAAAAGAATATGGCTGAGAGAATACTGAGAGAAAATAGATTAAAAATATCGGTAGTCAGCGTGGTTAAAGACGAGAGACACAGACCGTCCGGCTTCTTGGGGTTAAAAAAACAGATTGATAATTTTAAGAAAGAGATACTTCTTTCTAATTACGAAGCGCATCGATTTGCCATCGGATATCATAAAAAATTAAGGTCTGTGATATAATCTGTGATATAATTATAAAAAAGAATTAAGAGAAATAAATTATAATAATTTTATGGGTAGGATAAAGGTAGGAATTTTTAGAGGAGGACCATCTGGTGAATATGAAGTATCTTTAAAGACAGGCGGAAGTATTATTTCCGCTCTTTTGCAGTATTTTCCTTTAAAATATCAGATAAAGGATATTCTTATTACAAAGGATGGAACATGGCATATAAACGGCTTACCCGCTTCTCCTCAAGAAGTTTTTAAAAATATTGATGTTGCGTTTAATGCTCTTCACGGCAGTTATGGGGAGGATGGAAAGATTCAGCAAATCTTTGACAGCTTCAGAACTCCGTATACCGGCTCCGGAGTTGCCGCTTCTCTTTTTGCCATGGATAAGGCTATGAGTAAAAAACTTTTTTCCGATGTCGGCATAATGGTTCCAAGGGGTATTGTTATTTCAAATGAAGTGACTCCAAAAGAGGCAGCCCTTTCCGTATTGAAAGTTCTCGGTCCTTCGTGGGTTGTGAAGCCGGCATCATCAGGTTCGTCTCTGGGCGTATCTGTTGCAAACGGCTTTAATGACCTTGTTTCTTCAATATCTCTTGCTTTTGAATATAGTTCTAAGATATTGGTTGAAGAATATATAGTTGGCAAAGAAGCGACTTGCGGTATTGTTGAGGGTTTCAGGGGGAGAGAGCATTATTCTTTGCCGGTTGTTGAAATTGTGCCGCCTAATAACAGATTATTCTTTGACTATAACTCAAAATACAGCGGAAAATCTGCGGAAATTTGCCCAGCTGGTTTTAAGAATGATATTAAAAAAAAGATTGAAGGTCTTGCCAGTTTAGCTCATAAAACTCTAAATTGCAGACATTATTCAAGGTCTGATTTTATAGTATCAAAAAATGGAATTTATTTATTGGAGACCAATACATTGCCCGGTTTGACTGCTGAGTCGCTTCTGCCAAAATCGTTAGAGGCTGTAGGGCTGTCGCTTCCTAATTTTGCGGATCATATTATAACTATCGCGCTTAAGCGATAGTAAAATGGTGAAATAAAATATAGTACTACTCAATACTTAGTATTTCACAGTCTTTTATTCCGCCTGGTGTTTCAATTTTAATTTTTTCTCCAAGGAGTTTCTCCATTAGAGCTCTGCCTATCGGCGATTGGTAGGAAATCTTTCCTTCAAGCGGGTCAGATTCGCTCGGACTCACTATATGGAAGGTCTTCTCCGAATTATCAATTTTTGCTTTGACCTTGGAGCCTATTTGAATTTTATCGCTTTTATTTTTTTTGGCGACTACTGAATTTCTTATTGCGTCTTCAATTTCCATTATTCTCTCTTCCATAAGACCCTGGGCGTCTTTGGCTGATTGATAGGAAGCGTTTTCTTTTAAGTCGCCGAAAGATATGGCTGTTTCAAGTTCTTCGGCTATCTCTTTTCTTTTAACAGTTTTTAGGTGTTCAAGCTCTTTTTTCATCTTTTCCAAACCTTCAAGTGTTAAGTACGTTGTCATATTAATAATAATTATACACAAATAATGGAAAAACAAAACCCCCGTCTGTGAAGAGGGGGTTTTGACGTTGTGGACCGGACAGGACTCGGCTATTACATATCCAGGTGATTTTCGATTCTCTCACCTCCGGCTCGTTCATAACGAAAATCCTTTCTCGTCCTGACACGAGCCAAACATTTGGCTCGCTTCGGGTCCACCAAAAAACAAAAAGCACCTTTTCAGGTGCTAATGTTTTAAATTGGTGGACCGGACAGGACTCGAACCCGCCACCTCCTCAGTGCAAATGAGGCGCTCTACCAGATGAGCTACCGGCCCAAACTTACTAAAACATTCTACCTTATTTTTATTCAAATGCAACCTTAGCGTCCGTGTTACTCATATTATATAATTTCCTAAGCGCCTGCCTCCCGCATGCGCAGGCATGGCGCATGCAGGAGGCAGGCCTCTCTTGAACGGCTCAGCTGGTCGAGCCGTTGGATTCATGTCAATCCGCCTCGGGGTTTGCTAAAGAGGTGCCTAGGATATAAACTTATATCTTATGCTAACGAACGCGAAGAAAACTAAGATAGTGGCGACCATCGGTCCGGTGAGCGAGAATGAAGAGACGCTCCTTAAGATGGCAAAAGCCGGGCTCAATGTCGCGCGCCTCAACTTCTCTCATGGTAACTACGCTGAGCACCTTGCCAAGATCAAGATGGTGCGCAAAGTCTCTAAGGCACTTGATAAGCCTATGGCTATCTTGGCAGACCTTGCCGGACCGAAGATAAGGATAGGCGACTTCAAAGACGGTAAAATATTCCTAAAGAAGGGCGCCAAGTTCACTCTTACCGTGGACGACATAATGGGGGACGAGAGTATCGTCTCTATCAATTGCAAAGACATAACCCTAAAGATAAAGAAGGGCGATTTTGTAATGTTGGAAGACGGCTCAAAGAAGCTTGAGGTGGATAAGGTCTCGGGAAATAATGTCTTCTCTACCGTCATTGTGGGAGGGGAGCTGAAGTCGAAGAAGGGGGTGAACCTCCCCGGTGTCTCCGTAGGTATTTCGGCTCTCACTGCTAAAGATAAGAAAGACTTGGAGTTTGCCTTAAAGCATGATGTTGATTTCGTGGCGCTCTCTTTCGTGAAGAAGGGGGAAGATGTGAAAGTGCTTAAGAAGATTATAGAGAAGAGTGGTTCTTCGGCGGGAGTTATCGCTAAGATAGAGACAAAGGAAGCCGTCTCAAAATTAGACGAGATAATAGACGAGGCTTACGGAGTAATGGTGGCGCGTGGTGACCTCGGCATAGAAGTGCCTTTAGAGGAGGTGCCCCTCATCCAAAAAATGATAATAAAAAAATGCAACGAGAAGGGGAAGCCCGTCATCACCGCGACTCAGGTCTTGGAGTCGATGATAAAGAACCCTCGGCCGACAAGGGCCGAAGTGAGCGACATAGCTAATGCAGTGCTTGACGGCACAGACGCTATAATGCTCTCTGAGGAGACGGCTCTCGGCGCTTACCCAGTGGAGGCTATTGAGACGATGGCCTCAGTCTGCCGGCACACGGAGAAGTCTTTCCCTTATGAGCAGGTTTTGAAGTCTATAAGCGACGGGATCAACCTCTCGGTGGTAGATTCTATAAGCGCATCAGTCTGTCGGACGGCTTATCGCTTGGACGCTAAACTTATCGTCGTTTTTACCAGCTCCGGTTCTTCAGCCAGAATGATCTCAAGGTGGCGGCCAAAGCAACCGGTCCTCGCCCTTACTCATGACGAAAAGGTGCGCAACATGATGGCCTTAAGCTTCGGCACATTTTCAAAAAAGATAAAAAATATAAAAGACCATGACGCCATGATAGATGTCGCTAAAGAAGAGGCGGCAAAGACCGGTCTCGTGAAGAAGGGAGATAAAATAGTGATCTCAGCCGGTATTCCCTTCGGCTCCTCGGGGACGACTAATCTTATCTTGGTGCAGGTCGTATAGTTATTCCTTAGGCGGGAGATTCTTGTAAACTTGCTTGAGGATGAATATTATCACGACGAAACTTAGTGTGCCGGCTATTATTTGATAAGAAGTTGGGAGTTCAACGGCGTAAGCAAATAAGAAAGCGAATGGGGTGAGGCCTATCACCGTGGCATACATAAATACACTAAAAGGTATTTTGGTGAGAAGTCCTAATGCGTAGCTTAAAAGATCCACAGGTAAAGCGAGTCTTAGAAATACAATTGTCCAGAAGACATGCTTGGACGGAACGATATTTTCAAAACGTTCTATTTTTTTAATGTTTATAAATTTAGAGACGAGCGGGCGTCCATATTTCCTTGCGAGATTAAAGGCTATAGCTGAACCGATAGTCCACCCGATAATGCTAAGTACGGCAGATATAAATCCTCCCCATAAGACTGAGGCGATAGCCAGAAATGGAAGAGTGCTTACTGGCGCGAAGACTACGGCGACTACGGTGATGAAGACATATAGAAGCATGCCAAGTATGCCGTCTAATATTACCATTTCTCTGATTATTTCCGAATAGCTTTGAGTAAGATAAGAAACGATTATAAAGAGCGCAATAATAATTATTATTGCGATAATATTTTTTAATGTTTCCTTATCTTTCACTATCATTATCTTAATGATAAGTTAAACATTCTTTCAGGGCAAATAATGTTGTCAACCTGCCACGTTGACATCGTGTCAGTTCTTGCGTTAAGGATTCTTTTGGGTTAGATTTTATATAGAAGTAAATTATCGTCCATTGGTTCTCTATAATTGAATAACGGAAGGTGAACAAAAAAAAGGAGGGTTTGCTTATGGCAAAGAGAGTGAAAGGCCGTCCACGTAAATGTGACAATGACCCTGACTCAAAGGCTTGTAGGAAGATGCAGAAAAATAGTCCCATCTGTAAAGATTGTACCGCTACCTCTGGTAAACCAATCTCGCGATAAGAAAGGCAGGTGTCTTATGTCAAAGAGAGAGAAAGGAAGAAGGAGATATTATAAAAGTGTTCCACACACACCTCAATGGATATGCGGTGAACCGGAGAGAGAATCTCACTGCCAGAAATATATAAAAAGAGTAGGCAGGAGTTATTGCGAGAATTGTATATATCGTAAAGTAACGTAACTCTAACTGAGAGGGTCGCCTATGGGAATATCGCAGAGGAAAAGGGGAGACAGGAATAAGGCAAAGAGAAAGAAAGAGAGAAAGAAAAAGAGGGTGGATAGATTAAAGAAGTTTTCCTTCCAAGGCAGGGACAAGTGTAAAGTTCTTAACAGGGAGACAGTTTGCCGTAGTGACATAAAGGAAACAGGAGGGGCCTGTTGTCTCGATTGTATTTCCCTTTACAGATCTTATTTTTAAGATTCATCTCAAGCGGTGCGCGGATTTTTTTTATCCGCGCGCCGCTTTTTATTTTTATGAGAATCTGTTAGATTAGTAGACATGTCATTATCTGTAGGAATTGTCGGTTTGCCAAACGTGGGGAAGTCCACGCTCTTTAATGCTTTAACTCAGAAAGGGGTTGATGCCTCTAATTACCCTTTCTGCACTATCGACCCTTCGGTAGGTGTGGTGGAGGTGCCGGACGAACGGCTCAGCCGGTTGAGCCGTTTACTGGACTCGAAGAAGATTATCCCTGCGGCGATGGAGTTCGTAGATATTGCCGGACTAGTGAAGGGTGCGGCCGAGGGCGAAGGCCTGGGGAACAAGTTCCTCTCCCATATAAGAGAGGTAGACGCTATCGCTCAGGTGGTGCGTGTCTTCAAGAATGATAATATTATCCATGTCCACAACAAGATAGACCCCTTGAACGACATTGAGATTATCGAGACGGAGCTTGTGCTTGCTGATCTTGATACTGTGACCAAGAGGGCTGACAAGCTTAAGAAGGAAGTGAAAATGCAAGACAAAGAGGCGGTGAAGAAGATGAGTGCCATAGAGAAAGTGAAAGCGGCCTTGGAGAGTGGTAAGCCTGCTCGGGAGAGTGGCTTCGATGAAGGGGAAGCGGAGCTAGTGAAAGATCTTCACCTCCTTACCATGAAGCCGGTCTTGTATATTTATAATTCCTCAGGCTCTTCTCTGATACCTGAGGAATTGAAAGCCAAGAGGCACATCGTCTTGGATATTAAACTTGAAGAAGAATTGAGCAGTATGACAGAAGAGGAGATGAGGGAACTTGAAGTGGAAAGTGATATAGATAAACTTATTACAGAGGCATACGAGCTTTTAGGGCTTATGAATTATTTTACTGTCGGGCCGGAGGAGACTCGCGCGTGGACTATAAAGAAAGGCTCTACAGCTCCGGAAGCGGGAGCCGCTATCCATACTGATTTTAAAGAGAAGTTTATACGAGCCGATGTTATAAATTGGCAAGATTTGTTGGCTGCAGGCTCATACGCAGTCGCGCGTGAGAAAGGGCTTTTAAGGACGGAAGGGAAGGAGTATATAGTAAAAGACGGCGATGTGATTGAGTTTAGGATATAAAATTCGAAAGAGCATTTTTAAATAAAAAAAGCCGCAAGAATTACATCAGGATGATAGTGCTGCGTACAATGTTATTGCACACTGGTTTTTCGCTCGTCGCTACTCAATCTCCTATCCCTGACTCTTGCGGCAGCCTAATTCATGTCGTCCCCTTTCGGAGAAATAGAAAAGGTGGCCAGTCCTCTCTATGAATAAGTTAATACTACCAATTTTATTATGAAAATCAATGCAGCGATGTAATGGATTTAAGAATCCAGCAATGTATACATTTTGAGACGGTCGTCTCATTTTGTATACATTAGGAATATAGCTGGTGTGGTGTAGATATTTCTACTCTTTACTAAATTCAGCCGTTGTGTTATAAGTTACACTAGATTTAGTGATGATAATTGTTTTTTGATAATCTGAAAACTTTTAAACAAAAAAAGGGGGTAGCGTGATGATTGTTAGAAGAAGGAGAGGAAGTTGCCGTATCAATCATAACTATTACAGTAGCGTCCTCAATGTTGTGGTTGGACGTTTTGAGGAAAAGAAAGTGGACAACATCATCCGTGACGTAGTCACGTGCCTGGGCGAGATGATTCTGGACGGGATAATCAGAGGAGGGAAGATTTTAAGAGTCAAAATAGATTATCGCCCTGCCACTGTAGGAATCCCTGTGGCGATTGCCATCGGTCGTGCGACGGCCGACCTCTACAGGGCTGTCGCGGTTTTTGACCCAGAACTTGCCAAGTACGTCGTGACGGCCACGACGTACGAGGGACACTACAAGTTGGGTGAACTGATTGATTAGTGCACCCCGTAGTCGCAGACTTCAAACTTCTAGCCCTGTTCCGATCCGTCGGAGCAGGGCTATTTTTTATTATTTATAATTAATCCTCAAAACGATTGAAGATCTTATTAGTTTATTAGACCAATGTATATAAAATCTACGACCGTAGAAAAAATATACTTATAGTTTTAAAGGTGACATAAAATTTTGTTAATTTATTAGATGTTTTCTTTATCTAAAGAAATAATATATAATAGTTTTCAATATGGCTTACGATTTTTCAAACATTAAGAAGAGGAAGACGGAGATAGAAGAGTGGTTAGGGAGAGAGTTCTCTGGCCTGCGGACCGGGCGCGCCACACCGGCTATCTTGGATAGTATCTTTGTGGAGTCTTATGGTAGTAGACAGCCGATAAAACATATTGCGGCTATTACTGTGGAAGATGCTAAAACTATTGTGATTAAGCCATGGGATCAGAGTTTGATGCAGGCTATAGAGAGCGCTATCTCTTCTTCAAATTTAGGGATAAACCCATCAACTTCAAATGTGGGTATAAGAATCTCTTTTCCTGAGTTAACTTCAGAGAGAAGGGAGACATTAAATAAGATTATCAAGGCCAAGCTTGAAGAGGCCAGAATTTCACTTAAAAAAGAAAGAGATGAGGTTTGGAATAAGATACAGAAAGATGAAAAAGACGGCAATATTTCAGAGGATGATAAGTTCAGATTAAAAGACGAGCTTCAGAAAATTATTGATGAAGGGAACAAGGTATTGGAAGAGATGTCTTTAAAAAAGGAGGTAGAAATAAAAGGATGACGGTCAATTACCAGTTATCAATGATCAATTTTCAATTAATTACCAATGATGCAATCTTCAAATAAATATGATTTGGAAGAGAGAACTTCAAAATTTGGTGAGGAAATTATTGGATTTTGTAAGAATGTAAAACAGGATATAGTTACGAAGCCGGTTATTAGTCAACTTATTCGTTCCAGTACAAGCGTGGGCGCAAATTACATGGAAGCTAATAATGCCAGTTCTAGGAAAGATTTTAGAAATAAAATTTTTATTTGCAAGAAAGAGTCACAGGAGACTAAATATTGGCTAAGAATGATTGAAAAGTGCATATCAGAAAATAAAGAGGAGATAAAAAAATTATGGCAAGAATCACACGAGTTAACGTTAATTTTTCAAAAGATTACTTCATCTTTAGGATAAGTGTTTATAAAATTAAAAAATTGATTATTTAATGAAAATTGAAGATTGTTAATTGAAAATTGTCTTATGAGTATTTTATTATTTTTTATAGTATTGGGTGTTTTGATATTTGTCCATGAATTCGGGCATTTTATCGTTGCCAAGAAGTCTGGTATAAGGGTAGACGAATTCGGTATAGGTTTTCCTCCGCGTCTATTTAAATTCAAGAAAGGAGAGACAGTTTATTCTATAAATCTTATTCCGTTCGGCGGTTTTGTAAAAATTTTTGGAGAAGATAATGAGAGCGGTCCAAGGAGTTTTGTGAGCAAGCCTATTTATATAAAGGTGGCAGTGATTGCTGCCGGGGTGATTTTTAATGTTATCTTGGCGTGGTTTCTTATAACAGCAGGTTTTGTTGCCGGTTTTCCTACTAGTGTTGCCGGTGCTCCAGAGGGCGCGGATATAAGGGATGCCAAAGTGCTTATATTGAATGTTAAAAAGGATTCTCCGTCTGAGAGAGCCGGTCTTAAAGCCGGAGATGCGATTGTAAGTTTGTCTTTAAAAGACGGTGAATCGCTTGTGTCTCCATTATCAACAGAGACCATCCAAAGTTTTATAGTTTCAAGTGAAGGCAAAGAGCTGGAACTTTCTTATAAAAGAGGAAAGGAAGTAATTTCTGTTTTTATACAGCCTGAGAAAGGTATCTTTGGGGAAAGTCCGGCTATAGGTATAGCAATGGATGAGATAGGCGTTGTGAAAATGCCTTTTTATAAAGCAATGTATGCCGGATTAAGAATGACAATAAATCTTACCGTAGGGACGGCTGTCGGTATGACAAGTTTCTTTAAAGATGCTTTTACGGCAAAGGCGAGTCTTTCTCAGATAAGCGGACCCGTTGGAATTATAGGCTTAGTTGGCGAGGCCTCTGAATTTGGTTTTATATATCTGTTAAGTTTCACCGCTTTTCTTTCTATCAACCTGGCTATTTTAAATATTATTCCATTTCCTGCGCTTGATGGAGGGAGAATATTTCTCCTCTTAATAGAGGCGATAAAAAGATCTCCTATAAATGCGAAAGTCACCGGGATTTTAAACGGAGTTGGGTTCGCTATCCTTATAATATTGATGATTGTTATCACATTTAATGATATTA
This sequence comes from Patescibacteria group bacterium, assembly GCA_024654625.1. Lineage (NCBI taxonomy): Bacteria > Patescibacteria group bacterium. The sequence continues at coordinate 61,100 of JANLHB010000005.1, read as the reverse complement.
TTAAATTACTGTAGTATATATAATATATAAGTAGTATAATAAAATAAAGTATGAATAATAAAAAAAGTTTTATAAATAAATATTTTGTGATAGCAGTTATATTGATAGCGGTAGGAAGCGTGTATTATTTTAAATTTTATAGAACAGATGATTCGGTTATTGATAATGGCGATGGTGAAGCTGATAAAAGCGGCTTAATAGAAGAAAACAACAATGCTTTGATTGACGAGAATAATGTCCCCGCTCAAAAAGTAATACCGAAAGCTTCAAGCGAACCCACTTCTCAGGCCGAGCCAAATCAGACAATTCTTCTCAAAAATAATTTTATATCAATAAAAAATAATGCTTTCAGTCCGTCGGTAATTGTTATAAAAAGAGGAACCGAGATAACTTGGACAAATGAAGATAACTTTGCGCATCAGATAGCCTCTGATTCCAGTATTGTGAAAAATCCATTGCCCGAACTTGAATCTAAGATTTTGGCAAAAGGTCAGAGTTATATATTTATGTTTACAAGACCCGGCACATTTGATTACTATTGCAGGATACATCCTTTTATGAAGGGAACAATCATTGTTACGGATTAATAATAAAAAGATAAAAATAAAAATAATGAAAAATTATGCAAAAGTTGGAGGAAAGAAAGGGAAGCCCGGCTATAGGACGCCTTCTCAGTTCATAGCCATGAAATCTATTAATGTCTCCAAAATAAGACAGATACGAAAACCTACCAGTGGTTCTAAGGGGTAGGTTAGGTGAGTTTCATTATAAATCCACAGATTTTTTATTTGTTCTCGTCTTGGATAAATAATATTCCTTTTGCTTCATTAAAATTTCTCCTTGCAAGCAGGAAGCCAGAAATTTTATATTCAGCCAGTCATTTATTTATAACTAATCCTCAAAAGGATAAAAAATCTTGTGAATTGATGATGTATATAAAAAGCAACGACCGCATCAAAATGTATACTTGTTTAAACGCCTCACTCCTTCTCGAAGGAGTGAGGCGTTTTATTTATTTTTGACTAACAGGCGGTTTTCGGATATTATTATCTCTAATGCTACAGTCTAAACTCTTTACGAAAACAATTAAAGACGCCCCAAAGGATGAGGTGTCAAAGAACGCCTCTCTTCTTATAAAAGCCGGTTTTATAGATAAGACTATGGCGGGTGTCTATACGTATCTCCCTTTAGGCTTGCGTGTCTTAAGAAGAATAGAAAATATAATAAGAGACGAGATGAATAAATCAGGCGGGGTAGAGCTTCTGATGCCTTCAATGCAGCCGAAAGAGAATTGGGAAAAGACAGGCAGATGGGAGACAATGGACGATCTTTATAAACTCTCTGACTCGGGCGACAGGGAGACCGCGCTTGGTCCTACTCATGAAGAGATAGTTGTTCCGCTTGTTAAAAAATTTGTTTCGTCTTACAAGGATTTGCCTGTTTATGTTTACCAAATTCAAAACAAATTCAGAATGGAGCTTCGCGCAAAGTCCGGTATTTTGCGTGGAAGGGAATTTATGATGAAAGACCTTTACTCTTTCCATAAAGACGAAGACGACCTTAAAAGATATTATGAGATAATGAAGCAAGCTTATAAGAATATTTTCAAAAGAGCCGGTATAGGAGATGAGACTTATCTTACTTTTGCTTCCGGGGGGAGTTTCTCAAAGTATTCTCATGAGTTTCAGACTATAACTTCCGCTGGTGAAGATACCATATATGTCTGCAATAGTTGCAAGGTTGCCATAAATGATGAGATTATAAATGAGCAGAAAGTTTGCCCTGAGTGCGGTAATTCTAATTTCAAAACAGAGAAAGCCATTGAAGTGGGGAATATTTTTGAACTAAAGACAAGGTTTACCGATGCTTTTGATCTAACATATAAGAATGAAGACGGAGTAAATACTCCGGTTCTTATGGGTTGTTACGGGATAGGGCTAGGAAGACTTATGGGGACGATTGTTGAAATACACAATGATGAAAAGGGGATTATCTGGCCTGAGAACGTGGCGCCATTTGATGTTCATTTGATTCTTCTTAGTGAATCTATTAGAGATATTTCAGATGAAATATATGAAAGTTTGCAAAAAGCCGGCGTAGAAGTATTATATGATGAGCGAAGAGATAAAAGCGCCGGAGAAAAATTTGCCGATAGCGACCTTATCGGCATACCATGCAGGATTGTCGTAAGCGAGAAGAGTATGGAAAAAGGCGGCGTGGAGTTAAAGAAGCGTAATATGGAAGAGGCTAGTATTATAAAAAAAGAAGATATTTTAAATTATGTTAAAAAAGTTCAATAATTTTTTCTCTAATAATATAGGGATAGACCTAGGCACGGCTAACACTCTTGTGTATGTAAGCGGAGAAGGGATTATTATCAATGAACCGTCTGTTGTCGCCGTGAATCAAAAGACGGGCCAAGTGGTGGCAATAGGCTCAGAAGCTAAAAAAATGGTCGGCAGAACACCCGCTCATATAAATGCCGTAAGGCCGCTTGTGGACGGAGTTATCTCAGATTTTGAAGTTGCCGAGGAGATGATAGCTTATTTTATAAAAAGAGCTCAACAGAATAGAAAAAATATATTGTCTCGCCCGAGGGTTGTTATCGGTGTCCCTTCCGGCGTGACTAATGTTGAGGCAAGAGCGGTCCGCGACGCCGCTCGTAATGCGGGAGCCAGAGACGTGTATATAGTAGAAGAGCCGATGGCGGCGGCTATCGGTATGCGTCTACCCATAGGAGAGCCTGTCGGGAATATGGTTATTGATATTGGCGGCGGAACTTCTGATGTGGCCATTATATCGCTCGGCGGAATAGTTCTTTCAAAAAGCCTTAAGATGGCCGGCGATCGTTTGAATCAAGATATTATTCATTATGCGCGAGATGAGTTTAAGATTCTTTTGGGAGAGCAAACAGCTGAAGATGTGAAGATAGCTATCGGTTCCGTTCTTGAGGCGGATGACGATATTGAATCTGCAGTGAGAGGGAGGGACCTTATAACGGGTTTGCCGAGGGAAGTTATTTTGACCGCTTCTGATGTAAGACAAGCGATAGCCAAGACTACCAAGTCGTTAGTGGACTCTGTGAAAGAGGTGATAGAAGAGACTCCTCCTGAATTAGTGTCTGATATCATGCATAGAGGGATAATGCTTGTGGGCGGAGGGTCGTATCTTAAGGGGCTTGCCGAGCATTTATCTTCTGAAGTTAAAATTCCTGTTTACGTAGCCGATGAACCTTTGACAGCCGTAGTGAGAGGTACGGGTATTATTCTTGATAATCTTGATGACTTTCAAGATGTTTTAATCCAGAATGAAGATGATCTCCCGCCACAATAAAAAAACAGGAAAGAAGTTTTTAATACTTACATTGTTATTGGCAATGATTTTGATTGCTATAATGTTTGCTATCGGAAATAGAATCATTTCAAGCGCGACTCTCTCTATTGCTTCTCCTATTTTTGCCGCGAGAGGCTCTATTAATAATTGGTATGAATATAAAAGTCGCGTTATAAAAGATAAGGAGTTGCTAGTTGATGAGAATCTAAGAATGAAGGAACAGTTAATGGAAAAAGATATGAGATTGATGACTCTTGGCCTCTTAGAGAAAGAGAATAACGAGCTCAAGAATCTTTTAGGAAGGATGACGGAAGAAAGGAGGAGTATTATCGCTTCAGTAACACTGCGTCCTCCTCAAGTTCCTTATGATGTTTTGATTATAGATATAGGTCGAGATGACGGCATAGAAGAAGGAATGCTTGTGGGCGCATACGGCGATATTCTACTTGGCTATGTTGAAAAAGTATTCAAGGACGCCAGCCGGATAAGGCTTTACTCAAGCGCCGGAGAAAGTATTAATGTCCTTGTAGATAATACAAATATTTTTACTGTTGCAAGCGGTGTAGGAGGCGGGAATTTTGAGATTAGTCTTCCCAGAGTAGATAATGTCAAAGAGGGGGATTTGATTATAACACCCGGAGCTAACCCTTTTATCCTTGGAATGGCGGAATTTATTAAAGCTGATATGGCGGACGCTTTTCAAAGAGTTTTTTTCAGGACGCCTCTAAATATCCAAGAGCTTAAGTGGGTGGAAGTTTTTCCTGATTTATCAGCTTTGTCATCCGCAAAAGAAATGCAGATTCAAGAATAAATCCAGTCTTGGATGCGTGAAAGGGTCAGTTCAACAAGTAAGTGCAACACTTTGATTAAACAGATAATATCAAAGTGTTATGAAATACAAGCATTTAACGATTGAGGAAAGGGAAAAAATACAAGAAATGTTGTGGCAAAAAGCTTCGGTCAGAAGAATTGCCGCAGAGATAGGTCGAAACCCGGCCTCAATATCAAGAGAGCTGCAAAGGAATAATCCGATTGAAAGGAAAAGATATACTCCTCGCGCCGCTCATGAAAGAGCGCTCGGGAAGAGAAAAAGTCGTGGGAGAATGGAAAGGCTGAAAAATGATCAAATCCGGTCATATGTGGTCCAAAAGCTGAAGCGCCGATGGTCTCCAGAACAGATCGCGGGAAGGATACAAGCTGACCTAAAAGAGAAGATTTCCCATGAAGCGATTTATCAATACATCTATGCCCAGGTTCACCGCAATGGCTGGGGCTGTCTCCGCCCCGGACATGAAGATTTGCGCCGGTATTTGCGCCGAAGAAGAAAAAGGAGGATTAAAAATGGGACCAGAAGATGTCAAAGAATCTTTAAACCAAAGGGTGTTTCCATAGATATGCGGCCGGACATTATTGATACTCGTGTCAGGTTTGGAGACTGGGAGGGAGACAGCGTAGAGTCAGTGAACCATAAGCCGGGTATCAATACTGCCGTAGAGAGAAAGTCAGGGATTGTTTTCATAACAAAACTTAAAGACAAGACGGCTAAAGCAACAACGGATGCCATGGGGCAGAGATTTAAGGATGTCCCGAAAAGACTTAAACAGACAATTACTTTAGATAACGGGCCGGAGAACAGTGATTGGCCAACTATCGAAAAAGAGATTGGACTTAGTTGTTTCTATGCCCATCCGTATTGTTCGGGAGAAAGGGGGACAAATGAAAATACCAATGGTTTGATTAGAGATTATTTCCCAAAGAAAACAGACTTTAGTATAATTACCGACGAAGAGATTAAATATGTTGAAAGTGAAATTAACAATCGTCCGAGGAAACGCCTCGACTGGAAGACCCCATTAGAAGTATGGAGTGTTGCACTTCAAGGTTGAATTCAGGACTAAACCGCTTGACTTTTTAATCGGATTATGCTTCAATAGATATATCAAATCAGGTCTGTAAGAGAAACGAAGTCGGGTTTTTATCGTACAGTATTTTAGGTTTGAAATTTATTCGCACTAGTTTTTCTTATAGATGAATCAAGGAACTATAGCTCGTCTCACAGAACGTGGATTCGGCTTTATAGCTCAAGAGGGTGAGGAGAAAGATATTTTCTTCCATGCTAATGAGTTAAAAAATGCCAGCTTCGACGAACTTCGTGAAGGCGACAAAGTAACATTTGACACAGCAGAGGGCCCTAAGGGAGTCAATGCTGTTAATGTCAATAAGGCGTAATAACGCTTTTAACAAAAACATCCCGCAAATAGCGGGATGTTTTTGTTAAATCAATATACTTTTTATGAAATTGATGTTAATATATTCCTTTAACTTAACAGGAAAAATTAATCGCTTTTATATTTTATATCAAATAATTAATTTAAATAATAATTTTTAAAAAATGGAAATCAGAAATATAGCAATCATAGCCCATGTCGACCACGGCAAAACAACGCTTACGGACGCGATCTTAAGTCAAACTGGCGCGGTTGATACCGGAGTAAGTATGGACAGCAATACTCTTGAAAAAGAGCGCGGTATTACTATTTACTCTAAGAATGCTGCCGTCATATACAAAGGCACCAAAATAAACATCGTTGATACGCCAGGTCATGCCGACTTCGGATCAGAAGTGGAGCGTGTTCTTCGTTCCATTGATTCAGTGCTTCTTATTGTTGATGCTCAAGAGGGGCCGATGCCTCAGACACGATTCGTGCTTAAAAAATCTCTTGCGTTGGGACTTAAGCCGATACTCGTCATAAATAAAATAGATAAACCGGCCGCAAATCCGGCTCGCGCTCACGATCAGGTATTTGACCTATTTGCCGAACTTGGAGCAACAGACGAACAATTGGACTTTCCGGTTATTTATGCCATCGGGCGAGAGGGGGTAGCTAAAAGAGAATTGGCCGATGAATCAAAAGACTTAACACCGCTCTTAGATATGGTTCTAGAGAAAGTACCCGCTTCAACAGGGGATATTAATGCGTCATTTCTTGCTCAACCGTTTAATCTTGCTTATGACAACTTCTTAGGCAGAGTTGCCGTTGTGAGAATTTATAGCGGTAAAATTAATGCCGGAGATACAGTTTATACAAAAAAAGGGGATGATATAAAAAAATATAAAATAACTAAACTATTCGCCTTTGAAGGTGTGACAAGGACTGACGTAGATACACTAAAAGCGGGCGATATCGGGATGATAGCCGGAATACCGGATGTATATATAGGCGACACAATAGCCGGCTCACCTGAATCGCCGATACTTGAAACAATTGCCGTCGATGAGCCGACTATTGAACTTACATTTCTTGTTAATAATTCTCCTTTTGCCGGACGAGAAGGGAAATTCGTGACAAGCCGTCAGATAAGAGAGCGACTTGAGAAAGAGTTGGAGGTAAACGTAGGACTTAAGGTGGATTTTGATTCTGCAAGCGGAGATCAGTTTACCGTCTACGGAAGAGGGGAACTTCATATCGCTATCCTCCTTGAAAATATGCGTCGTGAAGGATATGAAGTGCAGGTATCTCAACCGCAAGTTATTACAAAAGAGATAGACGGTAAATTACACGAACCGTTTGAAGAGATAGTCATTGATGTCCCAAACGATTGCCAAGGCTCAATCATTGAAAAATTAAGCAAGAGGGGAGCTATTCTTAAAAATATGGAACTTCACGAAAACAGAGCTTTTCTTTCATTTGAAGGACCAAGCAGAGGGCTCTTCGGCTATCGCAACAAATTTGTGATAGACACAAAAGGAGAAGGCATAATGGCAAGCCGAACTATCGGATATAAACCATACGCCGGAGAGATAGAAAGACACGAAGCCGGTTCAATGATATCGCAAGTATCCGGAAAGACATTGGCCTATTCTCTTGATAATCTTCAGACTAGGGGCGTCTTATATATTAAAGAAAATACAGAGGTGTATGAAGGAATGGTAATAGGGAACACTTCAAAGGGGGAACAAATGACAGTTAATCCTACTAAAGGCAAACAGCTCACCAATATGAGAGCTTCCGGTTCTGATGACGCGGTGAAGCTTATACCTCCGCAACTGCTTACAATAGAAAACGGTCTTGAAATTATGGCAAAAGACGAATATCTGGAGATTACGCCTCAAAGTGTCCGCTTGAGGAAAAAAAATCTTAAAGAATCTGACAGAAATAAATCAAATAGGAAATAAAAAAGCCATTTTGGGACCGAGCTTTCAATTGGCTTTTTCAACGCTATTGAAAAACAATACTAAATAAGGCATTATAAAAAGCGGAATAGCTTCTTTAAAATAAATTCAAAATAATTCTTAAAATAAAGGGGGGGGTTATGCTTTTCAAGGACAATAACGCTGTCAGTATTTATTTTTCCTACATAAATAAATATCCTCTACTCAGTAAAAAAGAAGAGAAAAAGCTTTCAGCAGAGATAAGCAAATGGAGAGCTCTTGAAAAAAAGATTGAGAAAAAAAGAAAAAAAGGATTAAGCGACGAAGAGATCAAATCCTTCATTGAGGAAAATAAGTTACAGCCGGTGATTCAAGACGGAAGAGAAGCTTTTGACAAGATGACGAGATCAAACTTAAAGCTTGTCGTAAGTATAGCTAAGAGATTCATAGGCAGGTCTCCTCATTTAAAGTTTCTTGACTTAATCCAAGAGGGGAATATAGGGCTTATGGGGGCAGTTAAAAGGTTTGACCCAGAGAGAAAATGTAGAATATCTACTTATGCAACACATTGGATAAAGCAAGCTCTGGAGAGGGCGGTAGCTGATAATGATGACGATATACGTCTTCCTGTATATCTTAGTATAGACTTAAATAACTTTAGAAAGACCCACAGGAAGTTGTCTTTGAGATTAAGAAGAGATCCAAATAAAGAAGAGATACTTAGAGAAATAAAGTTAGATTCTAAGGTTGGGGAAAAGATTAGATCTAAGAGGGTAGGGCAATTGGAGTTGTTGAACAATAGAAGGTTCTATCAGCTTGAAGCTCCTATGGCTGGGCTAGAAGATATGGTCTTGCTTGATCTTATAAAAGACGAGATCAACTTGGGGCCTGATCAGTTGTTTGAAAAGATTCAATTGAAAAGACACCTCAGTGAGATAATGAAAGACACCCTGAAAGATAAAGAGTTTCAGGTAGTGAGCCTTCGTTTCGGTCTACTTGAAGATGGTAGTGAAAAATCACTGGAAGAAATAGGGAAAATGCTTGGCGTAACTCGCGAGAGAGTGCGTCAGATAGAGAAAGTAGCCATTAAAAAGCTGCAAAAAAGGTTAAAAAATCTTGAGAGTACAAGCCGTATGTATAGATGACATCATGTTATCTATACATACGGCTTTTTTAATACTCTAATTTCCGTTCATATCAAGAACCAACCCACCCCAAGTAAAGTCTCTTGCGCCAAGCCCTTCTCCTGTTAGAGGGTTAAAATATTCCCTAAGTCCTGAATTCTTTATAAGCTCAAGTGAGCTGTTTTTTATATCATTAGCTTCTTTGCTAAATCCATAGTTCAATAAGCCTTTATGGATAATCCAGTTAGTGGCAATCCATGTCGGACCGCGCCAGAATCCTTCAGGGTCAAAAGACGGTTCGTCCATCGCTACCGTAGAGACGGGATATTTACCCCAAAATTCTTCTTTATTTAGAAGATGTTCTTCTACGAGTTTTTTCGCTTCTTCTTGCGTCAATATCTTAGCAAAAAGAGGCGAGAATATTGCCCATGTTTTCAGTTTTATTTTCTGATAATCTTCTCCATATGTTGACCAAAATATACCATCTTCATACATAAGACTTCTCATAGCTTTTACTATCATATCTCTTTTTTTATTAAAATAAGCGACATCATGACTGTTGCCAAGCTTCTCAGCGATAAAAGAAAGCGCTCGCAGATTCTCCACCATAATCACATTAAACGGCACGTCTTTAACCCAGAAGAAATTCTTCATACAAAACGGCGCATCAAAATTACATTCTTTGTTTTCCTTTACTAAGAGGAGCCTCTTTTCTAAACTTTTCTCTCTTGTCTGCACAGGCGGTAAATTCAATAGAGTGTCAAACCTCGGGGAATTATCTTCTCCGGATTCATCGGGGTCTATGATGCCGATCAGATCATTTTCGTGCGGGTCACGGTCGTTTATAAGATATTTGTAAAAATGAAATAACGGTATATAAATACTTTTCAAAAATTCGATATCGTTATCTTTCTGAAATATCTGCCAAACGGCATAAGCAAGCATCGGTGGTTGAGTGATACTGCTTGTCCCATCTTTACCCCAGTCAAAATTTATCACATCTTTCTTCTCCCAGTAGATCATATGAGGGACCATTCCGTTGTTGAACTGCTTTGAGATTATGGAAAAAATTTCTTTTTTCGCGTCCTCTACGTCGAAGTGACTTAAGATTATAGCATGAAAACATGAGTCCCATAGCCACTGATAAGGGTATGTATCGGGAGAAGGGACAGTATATTGATAGCTGTTTAGCGTCCTCTTGTTTTTGAGCATTAAATCTTTTATCGATTTTTCAATATCATTCATAATATAAAACTTTGGTTAATATATCAACACTTGAACTTCTTTTATTATTTTATCTGCTCTTTGCCTGTCAAAATTAAATATCCTGACAAGGTCATCGGCAGAATAAGGAGCAAGATCGCGAGCAAGCATCATATTGTGTTTGACAAACTCCTCTTGGGCGAATTTGTTAACAGAGGGTAGCACAGTGATAGGATAAAGTTTGTTTTTGATTATAATATCTTTGAGTCCTTCTTTAGCGGGCCCCCTCCAGCTTGTGAGCTTAAGATTACGACAACGGCCGTACCTTAAAGCCGTCTTTGTAAACTCGGTATTTGTTATAAGCCACATTTTGTGATTATTGTGAGCGGATTCTTTCTGTTCTTCTATAAAAGCGATATCGGCAAGGCGCGCGTCAGCATACATTGCTACATCTATATGAGTCTTGATGCCAGAGCCATTATGATATTTAGCCTCAATGAGGAAGTGCTCGTTGCCTCTCTCAGCTGTAAGATCCACTTCGTGAGTTACGCAACGGCCTTTCATCATTTGATTTAATTTCACTTTGTAGCCTAAAGAACCGATAACGACAGCGAGAAATTTCTCAAAGTTAAACCCAGCCGGACCAAGAGCCGCAATTCCTCTTTTAAGGCTATAATTTGCCGCAACGACAAAATCGTCCTTCATAAGATATTGTGAAGCCTTTCTAAAGATTTGAGTGGTAGTCATGCCGGGTTTTAGTTCTTCGTTAATTTTAGAACAAACTTCATCCACTATATTGCCAGGTGCGCCGGCTTTTTTTAGAGAAAGGCAAAATTTACTCTTATTAAAAAGTTCTTTCTCCCCGGATGCTTTTATAATTTCCATAGTTAAATTATATACGAATTTAGAAAATTATAGAAATTTGACATAATCTGAAATATAAATTATGTTATATTAATAAAATATTGCGCCAAAAAGGGGGTTTAATGCTTAAGACTTTATTGAGAAAAATAGCACTCAGGAAAAAAGAAACTGAAAAATGGGCGAAAGGATCACCTGAAATAAGAAAAGCTTCAAGCGCAATAGATAGCAGTTCATTAAAAACAACGAAAAGGAGATGTCCTAATAACTTTTGCGCCTTTGTCTATGACAAAGGCGACACAAAGGAACTAGAGCTCCATTTCGAGGAAAATCACCCTCTCGATACGGAAGAGAGAGCAAGGCGCGCGGGATTTTAAATCTGCAGTCTGACACGCAAAAAGCACCCAAAATATCGGGTGCTTTTATTTTTTTACAGTCTTTATTCTTTAACAATAACCTCTTTTATAATAACAGGTTCAACAGGAATATCTCTTGATCCTGTTTCTACTTTAGCTATAGTGTCAACCAGCTCCATACCATTTACAACTCTTCCAAAGACAGAATGTTTGCTTTGAAGAGGCTCTTTATCAAAATCTAAAAAGGTATTATCAACAAGATTTATAAAGAATTGACTGCCTCCTGAGTTCGGTCCGCTGTTTGCCATTGATATAGTGCCTCTAACATTTGAAAGACCTTGGACAAACTCATCTTCTATAGCATAACCGGGTCCGCCAGTGCCATAGGCAGATGTCTCTTCCAAGCGAGAATTTGGATCTCCGCCTTGTATCATAAAGCCATCTATAACTCTATGGAATTTTGTCTCATTATAAAAACCTTCTTTAGAAAGTTTCAGAAAATTACCTGCTGTTACCGGCATCTTATCTATAAAAAGCTCTATCTCTATGTCTCCTTTAGTTGTCTTTAGTGTTACTGTTGGATTGCTCATTTTTTCTATTTCTATATTTATATTATCACTTTGATCCTTCTTGGGAGAATACACCCAAGCCAAGATACCTAAAACGATGATAACTATTGCTATTAATACTACTTTTACATTATTCATAATAAATTAACATTTATACTTTTAATTTACACCTGTATCTATTATAGTATAAGTATTATAAATTAAATTTCAAATAGTCTATGCAAAAGATAAATAAAAATTATATATATGTTGTTATCATAATACTGATAGTCGGCGGTTTGTTTTTGTTTCAATCAAGAGATAAAGACCTTGCGCTTGAAGTAATAAATGACGATTATACAGCAGAAGAAATTGAAAGTTCAGATATGACAGCCAGCCTATTATCAAGCGCTCCAAAAAAGATGATGACGCTTAAAATATATTTTCCGAATACAACTATGACAGCAGGCGGCACAAATAATTGCCAAGAAGTTTTTCCTGTAAATCGCTCTGTCGTTGAGACAATCGCTCCGGCAAGAGCTTCGCTTGAAGAGCTTTTCCGTGGTCCGACAATAGAAGAGAAAGAATTAGGCTTCAGTACCGTCATTTCTTCAGACATAAAAATCCAAAAATTAACCATAAACGAAGGAATTGCGACAATAGATGTTAACACCTTAACAGGAGAAGAGACAGGGGATAAATGCAAAGAAGCTTCAAGTCTCGCGGAGATAACGGAAACATTAAAACAATTCTTAACAGTAGACAATGTTTCTATCTCTGTTAATGGCGTGATTAAAGAAAAAATAACAGAATAGGGTAGTAAGACAAATACTCTAATAGACTATAATTTCGATTCAGTAAATATTAAAACACCCCGCCATGAGGCGGGGTGTTTTAATAAACAAAATTTATCTTAACCTCTATTCTTAGACCAGCAATCTCTGCACGAGACAGGGGTGCCTTCTCTAGGTTCAAAGGGAAGAGCGGTGATATTTCCTCCGCAACCGCTGCAAGTCCAATTGCCTTCAACCATTTTTCGCGGTGAAAAATCTTTTTTTCCTCCTGTGCTATGACAGTCTCTGCATGTAAGCTGGCTTAATCTTGAAGGGTCAGGATTAAACGGAAGCTCGTTAATATCTTTTCCGCACTTTCCGCACTTCCAATTGCCTTGAAACATTTTTTTTGGAGTATTGTCAAATTTTTTAAATGCCATACTATTTTCTTAATTTAAATAAAACGACCTTTTAATCTTAAGCCGCCTTACTTACTTGGGTATGCCTTAAATTCATTTAATGCTAAGCCCATTAAGACACCTCGACTTATTTAGAAATAATTTTATATCTACCGGGCAGAAAGTCAAGAAGAAGGGATAAATTCATAAATATATCTCGCTGACGCTGATATTAACCGGACAAAATATCAATCAATCTCAACTTATCGCCCAACTTGAAATCAAAATATTTTTTAGTTGCGATTGTAAGCAAATACGGGTCACACCCTGTTTTTTTAATCTTATCATCTTCCAGTATAAAACCCTCAGGGACACTTGTAAGTTTCCCATTTATAATAGAACTCACATCCTCAATCTTTTTTAATCCTTTGGATAAACGGGTAAAGCCGGCCTTTTCTATCCACATCCTATGTTTCTTAGCGCCTATATTTACCAGTGCTTGCTCAACCGGAAGGATAGACCTTAAATAATGCAGAGAACCCTTATGTGTATGCTTTACGCAATCTTCAGGAAAGGAACGATAACCAAAATCAGTCTCAAGCGCAAAAGAAGAATTGATGATACTCTCAATATGTTCCGGAGTAATATCCCCCTCATCAAGAAAAAATAACGAATGAAGAATATCCGAACTGACAGTCTTAATAGGGCCATTTCTATCAATAGCAAGACACAGTTGGCCTGTATTTCTGCTGAATAGATAATTTAAAAGATAATCTTTCATACATTCTATTATCTGACCAAAAGAATCGTCTTTAAGCAAAAATGACGCGCTCTTCAGCGCTCGCATATTTTGTATATGCGGCAATGAATACGAAACAGGGTAAACAGGCTCGCCATTTTCTCTTTCCGGCATACCCGTATCCTTCCAATATGTTACCTTAAGCGAAAAATGTTTTCCGCCGCAGAGAGACGGGTCCTCAATAAAAGAATATCCCTTTAAATGATTTCTTATAAATCCAACGGCTTTAATAATATTATCTTTATACCTGTCTGCAAAGAGGATATCACCAGACAGTTTTTGATACACTTCGTGCCCGATAAGAAATAAAGCGGTTGTGTCGCAGGCATTATACTCATTTGAAAGACCTCTTGATGCGGAGGCCGGAAATTCATTAAATATTTTACCTGGTTCTTCACCGGACAAAGGATTTTGTTTTAAGCCCTGTTTTTCGGCGCATAAAGAAAGCTGATCTTTAAGCATATTTTTATCAAGCATTAAGATAGCCGAGAGAAGGCTGTCTCGCGCTGAATTTTTCATAGCGTTTGGAAAACCGGAACAATAAATATTAAAATCTCCATAATGGACATTAAGGCGCTCCAATCCTTGGTCTGGAGTTAGAGACCCATAATCATCTGCAAATATCATATCTTATATTATAAACAATAAAAAAGAATTATGAAACAATAAAGTCTTAATATCTTTGGAAAACTCTTTGCCGAAGATTAAAAACTCTTTTTTATTTCAATATTTTTTAAGGCTTCTTTAACAATCTTTCTTATGTTAAATGCTTTCTCTGCCTTTTTTATTTCATTCAAATCCGCTTTTGTTTCGGGATTTTTAGGAAGAAAAAGGGAGCAGCAATCCTCGTGCGGAATTATAGAAATATCATAAGTGCCTATCTCTAAAGCTTTTTTTATAATCTCTTTCTTGTCAAAGCCGATAAGCGGCCGAAGTATGAGTATTTTCACGGCATCTTCTATTGCAATAAGATTTTCCACTGTCTGAGAAGCGACTTGCCCCAAAGCTTCTCCTGTCCCCAAGGCTATAATTTTCTCTTTTTTTGCGACTTCTTCTGCGATTTTAAACATAAAACGCCGGTAAAAAATTATCCTGAATTTATCCGGCGCATTGAGCATAACTTCTTTTTGAATTTCAGAAAATGGAACAAAATAAATTTTAGATTTATATTGAAAATTATCTAACACGCTGACAAGACTCTCTACCTTATCTAGGGAACTTTGCGATGTATAAGGCAATGAATGAAAATGAATATAACAAACTTCAAGGCCCCTCTTCATAAGATAATAAGCGGCGACAGGGGAGTCTATCCCGCCGGAAACAAGAAGGAGCGCTTTGCCGGATATGCCTATCGGCAAACCGCCAAGCCCTTTTAGTTTATCAAAATAAATAAATACAAAATTATCGGCTATCTCAATAAAACAATTAATAGCCGGATTTTCCAATTTTACTTTTATATTTTTAATATTATCTAAGACATGCGCGCCAACCTCAATATTAATATCTTGAGAGGTTAACGGAAAGTCTTTTTTTGATCTTTGAGAAGTAATTCTAAAAGTTTTAAACTTCTTCACGGCCATAAGGCTCAAGACCCTTGCCTTAATAGAGCCAATATCCTGAGACGAAGAGAAGGCAAAAGTAAAATAAGCAATACCGAAAGTTCGACCTAAAACTTCTTCTATTTCTTTAATATCATTCTTCCCTTTTTCGGAAAGTTTGATTATCACTCTTCCTGATATCCGCTTAACATATTCAAAACTACCAGGCGTTCTTAATACTAAGCCGTTCTTAATATTATCCACCAGCTTACCTTCAAAAACTTTCCTATTTCTGCCCTTAAGCCCTATCTCATCGTAATGACAGATTGCATAATCATAAAAAACATTCTTTTCCATATTTGATTTTTATAACACGTATAACCCCTAAAAACAATTATGCGTTATGGGCTTATAGTATAAAATAATTTAAACAGACCTTTACACTTATACAAAGGCGTCGTGACCCCTCACGACGCCTTTTTTTATTTGATTCATACTATGTCAATCCGCCGCGGCGGATTGACATTACTCCCCTTAATCTTACTATGAAGACTATGCAGAGCGAAATTTTAAACATTTATAAGCCCCTTGGCCTTTCACCGCTTGAAGCCATAAAGCGCTTTCTAGCCCAAAATGAAGCCCCCTGGGGGCTAAAAATGACCTACGCCGGCCGACTTGACCCCATGGCAGAGGGCGTACTTTTAATACTAGTCGGAGATAATGTCCATAAGAAAGACTATTATCTAAAAATGGAAAAAGAGTATGAGGCCGAGATTCTCTTCGGCTTTGAAACGGATACTTATGACATCCTGGGCTTACCATTGAGAGCAGAAAAGAATGAGGTCTCGGGCGAAGAGATAAAGAAAGAGCTTGAAAAATTTCATGGAGAAATCTCTTTACCGCTTCCTCCGTACTCTTCATACAAGATAAAAGGCAAACCTCTTTTTTCTTGGGCAAGAGAAGGGAAATTGAATGAGATTGAAATACCGCTTAGAAAGACAGAGGTGCGTGATATCGAATTTTTAAAAAGTTATGATATTAGATTAGAAAATCTTATTAAAACAATAGTTAATCGTATTGACAAAGTTTCTGGAGACTTTAGGCAAAGTGAGATAAAAAACAGGTGGGAGAAAATGTTAAAAGATAAAGGTGACCAAACATTTAAAATAGTGAAGATAAGATTCTTAGTATCAAGCGGTACATACATCAGATCCATAACGCATGAACTTGGAAAAAGGCTCGGCACAAGCGCAATCCTTTTCTCGCTCATACGCACCAGTGTAGGGGAGTATAAAGCAAAAGATTCTAAAAAACTTTCATAAGAATAACCTAAACGGCTCAACGCTAGCGTTTTTAAAAGGTGAGACCTTTTTAAAAAGGTCTCACCTTTTAGATTTACGCCCAGAACCGGTATTGTTTACACTACGTTTTTTAGTGATATAATATAGATATGAAAATTACTAAAAAATTACACCAATTTACAGGCGAAAAAGCGCTTATTATCGTAACCGGAGCAATGGAAGCTCTTTTCCATATAGCCTCAGACGGAGAGATTAACAAGATTGACTCATTCAAACTTGATAAAATTCATTTTTCAGACAATGAGGGATTTTTCGGCAGGGCTGGCAATGGCGGCAAAGTAGCTTCTTCCGGTTCAGTTAAAGAACCTTTAAAAAAAGAATATCTTCAAGAATTTTTAAAAGAGATGAAAGCGTATATCAAAAATATCCAATCTAAATATGAGATAACAAGTATTTATCTTTTTACTCCTGATTATTTATATAAAATGGTGGAAGAATCGATGCCGAAAAATTTACAATCAAAAATAAAATTCATAGCTAAGGGTAATTATTACCATGAGCGCCCTTTTGAATTAATAGATAAAATAAAACCTGCCGATTAAAAGAGACGAGGGAAACCACGCCCTTCCTATTGGCGGGGTAAAACCCTAATTTCAAATAGAAACGGGTAAATAAATATATGTTTGATAAACTAAGACAACTAAAACAAATGAAAGATATCTCAAGAGATATCCAAAATGAAAAGATAACAGTAGAAGAGGAGGGGACTCGTGTCGTAATAAACGGCGCCTTTATGGCAGAAGAAATCTTATTGAATCAGGAACTTAACAAAGAAAAACAAGAAATAGTATTAAAAAACTGCTTCAATAAAGCCGTTAAACAAGCCCAAATGGCAGTTGCCCAAAAATTCTCAGGCCTAATGTAAAAAAATCAAAGCTGTTGCCAAATTACGCCAAATAGTGTAATTTTTTGGCAATAACACCGTCTATATATATGAAAAAACGTTTTTTAACAGCCTACGACGATTATGCTCAAAATATACTGAGGCATATCTACTTTAGAGTAGGTAATAAGGAGCTTGCTGAAGATTTAACACAGGAAACTTTTTTCAAAACATGGCGATACATATCAGAAAAAGATAAAGAAATAGCAAACTTAAAGACCTTTCTCTATAAAGTGGCCAATAATCTTATAATTGACCATTACAGGCAAAAAAATAAAATCACAGTGGCAATCGATGACATAAGTGAAGAATTTATCGCCACTGAAGCCCAACAAGAAAAAGAAATTGAAAAATCGTTTGATAAAGAATTAATAGAAGCGTCATTGCTCAGGCTTAAAGACGACCAAAAACAGATACTTGTCTACAGATACATTGACGACCTTAGTATCCCTGAGATAAGCAAACTGACAGGCAAGACAAAAGAGAACATAAGAGTGATTATCCATAGAGGATTAAAATCATTAAGAGAGACGATAAAATATGATTAAAAAGATAAGAATAATCAGAGAATTAAAGAGGCTGCGAAGAAAGCCTGTTGATAAGATTTTCTTAAACTCATTAAAGACGAGGCTTGAAGTGTTGGTGAATACTTGCCCTGGCGCTGATGAAAGGAAAGCCCTAAACCCTATACACGAAACTCTAAAGAGCATATTTGGGTTGCGAGTGACCCAAGTTTCTATTGCTGTATTTATGATCATCGTACTTTTGGGCACTAGTGTTGCAACCGCATCACAGGGAAGCCTACCTGGCGAAAAACTATACCTTGTAAAAATATTTACCGAAGAAGTTCGCTCCGTAGTTGCACTAAAAAATAAAGAGAAAGCGAAACTAAGTATGGGCTTTGCGGAAAAGCGAATCAATGAAATAAAAGAAGTTTTAGAAAAAACAGAAATCGAATCTGAAGACCTGGAAATCGCTCTAAGTCAGCTTGAAAAGAATCTTACAAGAGTTACAGATATAATAGAAGCAGAAAAATCTCTAACCGTTAAACTTGAAGAAGAAACAACAAATATAAATCAAGATATAAATAGAAATAAAGAGACGTTAGAAAAAATACTAAAAGAAAAGAGGGTGAAAACAGAAAATAAGCAAAAAGAATTAGAAAAAAATATTAAAAAAACGATTAGAGAGGAATCAGCTGCCAAAGAAACATTAATAGACGAGCTTGTCGAAGTAAGAATCAACAAAGAAATCTTAGAAAGATTAGAGACAAAAAAAAGAGAAGAAACTAAGGAAATAAAAGAGAGTGAAAATAAGTATAACCTCGAAGAGGAGGAGTCCAATAAGGGATCGGGATATTCTATAAAGAATAAAGAAGATAAGAGAGGAGTTATTAAAAGCAGAGAAGAATCTAGGAAAGAAATCCGAGAAAAGGTAATGAAAGAGATATATGAGAATGAGGATAAATCTGAAGATCAAGAAAGCAACAGGGGAGACGAGGACAGGGATTAATTTCTTTGCTTTATATCTATTAGTATTTTTAAAAATAAGGATTATAATTAATAAATAAGATCAGCTAGTCGAAAATTATCAATCTAATAAAAAAATAATATGAATCAAGAAGATCGTATAAAAAAATATCTAAAAATAACCGGAATATTCATAATGCTTGTATTATCTTACACTGCGCTTTCATTGGCATCTTCTTACTCCAGGTCAATAGACCCGGCATCTCTAAGAAGTTTCTCCGTATCAGGCGAAGGGAAAGTAACAGCCATTCCTGACATCGCCCAATTTACTTTCAGTATTATAACTGAGGGAGGGGTTGATATAGCCGAACTTCAGAAAGAAAACACTAGCAAATCAAACAAAGCGATTGATTTTATAAAAGCAAATGGAGTTGAGAATAAGGATATAAAAACTCAAAGTTACAACATAGAACCAAGGTATCAGTATTATAATTGCGGGATAAGACCTTTGTATAGTACCGGAATAGATACTATATATCCTGCGCAAGAACCTTGTCCGCCAAGTGAAATAGTAGGCTACACCATAAGACAAACCATATCTGTTAAACTAAGAGATTTTAGCAAAACTGGCGAAGTATTAAGCGGAGTCGTTAAAAATGGCGCCAATGATGTGTCATCATTGACCTTTACAATAGATAATCAAAAGGAAATTGAAAAAGAGGCAAGAGACGCCGCTATTAAAGAAGCCCGCGAGAAAGCTAAAGAAATAGCAAAATCCGCAAAATTCAGAGTAGGGGATATAATCTCAATAAACGAAGGATATTCGACACCTTTTATCCGCTACGGGATTAGTGGGGCATCAATAACGGAAACTAAAGATGCTTCAGCGCCTCAAATAGAGCCCGGCTCGCAAGAAATTATTGTTAACGTCACTATACAATACGAGATAAAGTAAACTTCCTCAACTTCCTCAAAGTGCCTTGAGGAAGTTGAGTTCTGATATAATATATAGTAAACATGCCAGAAGGTAATAATAGTGAAAATCAAAAATTGGCAAATCAAAAGTGCCCATTTTGCCATAATGAACTTATCATAAAAAATGATCTTTTATTTTGTCCTAAATGCGCATTGTTTATAGGCGACCCGAAAACTTTTACCGGATCCCTTACTGCTCCCGACAAGATTGAGAATGATGCCATAGAAAGAGAGGAGGAAACAACGAGCAAAAAAAAGGGACGGGCAATATGGCAAGTAGCCATAATTATCCTTATGATCGGAGCGGTCTTTAGCATATACCAATTTAAATTATGGACATTTGTCATCGGTATCGATTATTCTTCCGTAAAAGAGATCCAGAAGGAAGCACCCTTCACTATATATCTACCGAAAAAGATTCCACTAGGGTACAATCTGGAAAAAGACAAAACTAATATAAATTACAATAAGTCAGGTAAGATTAATTCCATAGACTTTACTTATAAGAAGATAGGCGTGGGGGTTATAGAAGTATCAATATTCCCAATAAGATCTGGCTTCACACCGGACAATAAAACCACCGGAGAGCTCTTTACCAATGTCTCTTCCGGGAAAGATCTAAGCAAAACATCTATAGACGGACAAGATATATATACAAGTGAATCTGATCTCGTCCTCACGGATAATAGCACCAGTGTATATAACATAGTAGCTATAACAACATATAACGACCTAATGGTCAGAATAGAGTATGCCGGGTCAACATGGATGTCTAAATCCGAGATACAATTCATTGCCAGTTCTCTGAGGCCGGTAAACAGTCTGTAGTATAAATTATTTCTTCGTCTGCTTCAAAACAATAAATTCTTTTTTATTTCTAAAAGACAATATCTTATCTTGCAGTTTAGTTGGCAAGAGAGAGAGGAGTTTATTTAATTTTCTATCATCCGGTGTTAAAACTTCTTCCCACTTATTCTCCGGAAGCAATATTTCCTTTACCTTTTCCATATCAAATGAGAATCTTTCCTGCACATTTTTTGTGATAAACCCGCGCGAACCAAAGACACGCGCGACATTACTAGACTCCATAAATGCCAATATATCCTCACGGAGCTCTTTCAATCTTTTTTTATTTTTTTCTTCATTTTCTTTTATCTCAAAAAATTCAGTTATAGCTTCATTAATCTCTTTCTCACTTTTTGTTTCCGGTTTATCTTTCTTATATTCGTGCGACCACATTGGACAGATCTTCTTATATCCGCAATAATCGCACAATGCTGACGGGGAAGGGGAGAAACTGTTTTTTTCTTCCTTTTCCTTGACCTCTTTTATGGTGGCCAAGATAAAACTTCTCGTCTTCTTTATATCTTCTTCAGGATTTTCTTTCTCTGCGGTTATCTTTTCATTATGCTTAAGGAAATATAATGACAACTTTATCTTTGAAGCGGGGAGATTAGGCCACCTGTCTTGAAGAGCCATATGATAGAGAGAAAGTTGTAGATTGTCTTTCAGTGTTTCAGCACTCGGCATTTTCTTGCCTGTCTTATAATCAATAATCTCATACTCGTCGCTTTCAGGATCCTTATCTATCCTGTCTATGATACCAATAATAGTATGATCTTCGTCAGTTTCGTCATCGTGCAAGGTTACACTAAAGCGGCTTTCAAGTTCCACAGCGTTAAACTTCCACGGCTGATTTTTCTTGTAAAAATTTTTTATAATTTTTATCCCTTCTTCAAAATAAAGTTTTTCAAATGCTTCTTTCTTGTCAGGGTTTGGCCATTCTATCAACTCGGATTTCTTATTCCATTTATCGGTAAACACGTCAATAACCTCATCAAGTGCGGGGTATAGGGGACCGCGCTCAAACATAAATTTCAGCGCTGAGTGGACCAAAGAGCCAAAAACGGCCTCAATACGCTTTGGCGCAGGAATTTTATCAAGATTCTGGTATTTATACTTAAGCGGACAAGTCCTATAAGTGTCTAACGCTGAATAAGATGTTCTCATAAAAAAGATTATATCAATTATATCATATAAATAAAAAGCAGGCCCATAATAAAGCCTGTTTGATTTATATGATGTTTTATAGTTAAGGGGAGTAGAGTTAAGAAAAAGATACTATGTCGTACAATATACCTTTTACGTCGTAATATATCATTCTCTATTGAACGAAGTCTATCCTAGGGGCGTTTAGCATCATCTCCGTAGGCTCACCCGCTTTGATTCTCTCCATATTATCTACAAAAGATGTCCATAATAAGCTTATAAAGATATTATTCCAAAAATAAGTTACGGGATCAGAAAGATAATCAGACCAGACTATTTTTGCAAAATTCCAAATATAAGAGAAATTAGTCTGCACCTCTTCGCTTTCCACGATACTTCTTATATCTATATTCAAGACGCTCAATATAAGGATAACTATGATAAAAATGATAATCATCTTTATCAATCCTCCTTGGCGTGAAATTGCGCCATTCTTTAAAAACATATATTTATATTATAAACATCATTTATAAATAAGACAACGGGTTGAGATACCATTCTCTAGGAGCCAAAGGAAGAGTCATCTTAGTCCCACAAACCTTGCTTGTTATCATCCCGACATCAACGGCGCGCGCCGCATATACAGTAAAATGAAGATGCGGACCTGTTGTATATCCAGTATCTCCGGAATAGCCTATAACCTGGCCCGATGCGACCTCTTGCCCTTTTGTAACTTTTATAAGTGAAAGGTGCGCATAAAGTGTCGTTAAATTATTAGGATGCTCTATTAAAACCCACCTTCCATAAGAGACACCGGCGCACTCTTTATCCGTATCTCCCACCCCGATGACAATTCCCTTCTCAGCGCTTTTTAAAGGCGTACCTATGCTTGCACCAAAATCAACTCCATTATGACCGCCCCCATTATACACTTGCGGATTTTTTGTAGCAAAAGGAGTATTGCCGAAATATTGAGTTATTCTTACGTCATCAATAGGCCAATTCAAGACACCGGGCCCGACAAGCGGCAGTGAATCAGGGTCTATTTCCACTCTAAGTTTATTCTCAAAGTCCTTAATCTCTTCCTCCAAAGCTTCTTTTTTTGCAATTCTATCTGCAAGCAATTGTTTATAATTTGATTCTTTATTTTTTGTCTCTTTCAGTAAAGTATTTTTCTTAGTTTTATTTATAAGAACTAAAGAATTCTGATCTTTAAATTTTCCCCTCATCTCTTCTAATTCTTTTTTATTTTCTTCTTTATCATTTTTTTGTACCTCAAGCTCTTCTTTAAACCTGCTGAGTTCGTCAAGATTAACACCTATAGCCTCCTGAAAATTCTCCATCCTTTCCATGTCGCTGAAAAAATCAGAGAAATTATTATTTATAAGCGCCATCTCAATCATTGACATAGACTCATCTTCATTAAGCCCTCTTACAATTTCTGCTATAACTCTTTTTTTTAAATCAATATCTTCTTTTTTTTGGTCTATATCAATGGCAAGTTTATCTATACTAAGGCTTGCCTTTTCAATCTGCCCCTCAGTATAACGTATATTCGCCTTAAGTTTCTTTTCGGTAACATCCAACTTTTTTATTTCATTACTTAATGAATTTTTTTCTTTGCTTAGACTTTTTATTTCCGCTTCATATTCATCAATCTCTTTCTGAAGTTCTTTCAGTTTATTATTTCTGTCTAGGATATTGTTTTTAAGCTCGTTTACCGAAGCAATGCTAACTTGTGGCACAGAGAAAAATGGTGACACAAACAAGCTCAGCAATAATATAAAAAAGATTATTTTATATTTTCCCAATAGCATTTTTAAGACGTTTAACAGTTTCTTCTTTTCCCAACACTTCACTTAAGATGAACGGGTCAGGTGATTTTTGCCTGCCGGACAAAGCAACACGAAAAGGCCATAAGACATTACCCCTTCCTTCTTTATCGGCGTAACCCCAAATAAGATCCTTTATAGACTCTTTACTAAAATCACTATCTTTAATGTCGCACAATATTTTAACAATATATTCTAAATGAGATTTTGTTTTATTTATATCCTTTTCGTCTTTCCAGTTAAGCATTTCTTTTTCGTAATCGGGCGCTTGAAAAAAATAATCCACCGAATCTTTAATATCGCTAAATTTCTCTATCCTTTCAATTTCAAGCGCTGTAACCCTTTTCCATAAATCAGGCTTTTCTTCAGCTTCTTTTTTTAAATCATCAGACAAGAAGTCAAATAAAACATCCGCCAGATTATCTAACGGGGCATTTCTTATATACTGCTTATTTATCCAATTTAATTTATCAATGTTAAACACCGCTCCGCTTTTCTGAACTTTATTTATATCAAATTTTTTAATAAGCTCATCCATGTAAAAGACCTCTTCATTTGTTCCATCCTTCCCCTGAGGAGACCACCCCAATAAAGCGAGGAAATTTACGATTGCTTCCGCGATATACCCCTCTTCTCTATATTTATTCACGGAAACTGCACCGTGCCGTTTTGACAATTTAGACTTATCAGGGCCCAATATAAGCGGTATATGCGCATATATAGGCCTCATAGCGCCTATGGCGCCTTGGATAAGGATCTGACGAGGCGTATTAGAGATACCGTCATCTCCGCGGATTATATGCGTCACACCCATTTCAAAATCATCGACAGCGACCGCCAGATGATAAAGAGGGCTTTCCATGTCTCTTGCCACAACAAAATCCCCGAGCTCTGTTGTGTCAAATTCTATCTCGCCTCTTATCAAATCATTGAATTTTATTTTTATATTAGGATTCTTAAATCTTATCACCTCGCTCCTTTGACCTTCTTCTTTTGGCTCCTCTTTAGAAATGTAAGCCGTCCCCTCTTCTACCATTTTCTTAAGATATCTTTTATAAACTTCCTTTCTCTCAGACTGACGATAAAACTCATCATACTTTATTCCAAGCCAATCAAGACCGTCTATTATGTCTTTTTCATATTCCAGCTTGGATCTCACTGGGTCGGTATCTTCAATCCTAAGAATCATTTTCCCTTTATTTTGTTTTGAAAAAAGATAATTAAACAACGCTGTCCTGGCGCTTCCCAAATGCACCGGCCCTGTCGGACTCGGCGCAAAACGAGTTACAATTTTTTCTTGACTTTTTTTATTATCCATAGTAATTAACAGAAATCTTATACCAGATAAACATCTAATATAATTTCATATTAACATAAAAATCACAAAAAGGGAGGCTGGGATGATTGGAATGCACTCTTAATAAAATTATTTCACATATCGCCTATCATACTCCTCACCCTAAGTTTTATCCGCTATGGCGTTCAAAAAACCAAAAAACGCTTTTTTAATTTTTAATAAAATCTTCTAACTCTTTGTGCGGTCGTTAAATAAGTTTAAATTCTTGTTTCAACCATTTATCATTTTCTATTCTCTCCGCAACGACATATAGAATATCTTTTCCTACCCTTAAATAAGATTTAAGCATAATGACAACTTCTTCGCAGTCATAAGGATAAACCCAGACACTATTTTGAAGCTTGATAAAACCAAGGTTTACTAATTCTCTCCTTAGCGTATTTCTTACTCCCCTTCTTGATTCTCTTATGTCAAAAGTTATAATACGCCATTTTCTATCCCATCTTTTTGATTTTTTAATTTTAAGCTCTCCTAGTTGATACTTTAATAATTTTTCTTTTCCTTTCTCAGTCAGACTAACAAAGACTCTTCCGTTTCTTTTTTTGAATTCAATATACCCCCCTCTCTTCAATCTATCTATACTTCTGTCTAGGTACCCCTTTTTATAATATTTCTTTTTGTCCTTACCGTAAAAAACATCTAAAGCTTGTAAGGCGTTTGGCGCAAGTAAGATCATGCTTACCAAGCCGGCAGTTCCGATGATTTTCAAAACAATCATTGCCACTTTTACATAATTATCCTCTTTACACTTTTTCTGTTCTTTCATATTAATTATTCAACAACTTAATATTAACTACCTGCACATGTATATTATATAACATCCACGAAAACTTTCAAACTTTTTGTGCGGTCGTTAAATAAGTTTGAAAATAATTTGCTTATTAATTCAGAGGACCAGAAAGGTGGATGTGTTTTTATTTTCTACCGACCATGACCCTCGATACCCTCCTATGCATGTTCAAGCGCAAGGTTGATTATCTCCCTTGCAATTTGGCGTCCCGCCTCAGGCTTATAAAACTGATTGGCCTTATGTTTAATATCCTCCAATTGATCTTTCTGAGACAAAATCCTGCCTATCTCAGAAAGCAATATATGCGGGGATAAATTCTTTTCTTCAATCACTTCCGATGCGCCTGTCCTGGCAAAAGCATAAGCATTTTCTCTTTGGTGGTCTTGCGCCGAACCGGAGAGAGGGATAAGTATACTTGGTTTTCCCCATGCGGCAATTTCAAATATCGCCGATGATCCGGCTCGTGAGATAATAATATCTGAAGCGGCGGCGGCCATCTTCATGGCCGACTCATTTAGAAATCCAAAAACGCGATATCTGTTTTTAAAAGGAGACTTTTCAAGGGCTACAGCCGCTCTTCCTTCAACTTCTTTAAAATTATTTTTTCCGCACTGGTGGATAACCTGATATTTAGCGGCTAACTCGCTTGCCATATCAACGACAATATCATTTATCTTCTGCGCCCCTTGCGAACCGCCTAAGATGAAGACGACCGGTACACTCTTATCAAGCTCTAGAAATTCACTAAATCCTTCTTTAGGCAGGCGAACAAGATTTTCCCTGACCGGATTTCCAACAACCGCTATCTTCTTCCTTGTCTTCTCAGGAAAATAATTTATTGATTCAGAAAAAGAGATTGCTACTCTTCTGGCAAACTTTGAAGCCCACTTATTCACTCTTCCCGGCACCGCATCAGACTCATGTATAACAACAGGAATTCTGAAGAATCTTGCCGAAAAAAGCACAGGAAAACTGGCATACCCTCCTTTCCCAAACACGACATCAGGAAAATCAGTATAGATATTCCACATTGCTTTTAGAGTGCCAAAAATAATCTTAAAGAAATCTATTATATTGAGCAAAGAAAAATAACGGCGAATCTTCCCTGCGCTTATTTTTCTAAACTTAATATCTTTTTCATCAAGCAATCTCTTGTCATAAGGATCATCGGACATATAAATAAGTTTTGTATTAATAAGCTTTTCTTCGTCTATTATCTTGTTTAATTCCTCGGCAACAGCTATAAGCGGGTAAAAATGACCGCCTGTTCCGCCTCCGGTAAGAACGATTTTCATATTCTATATAATACCTTATTTTTAATATTTAAAAAAGTGGTCTAACGTGAAGTATGTTTTGAGATATTGAGCAATATCCCCACTTCAATCATCGCAAATATAAAGGCGGAAGAACCCTGAGAGACGAAGATAAGAGGTAGCCCGGTAAGAGGAAGTATCCCTATCATGGCCCCTATATTCACAAAAGACTGGCCTACTATTAAAATTATAATTCCTGCCGAAAGAAGCCTCCCAAATATATCAGGCGCGCGAGATGCGATCAAAAGACCTCTATATAAGAAAAAAAGAAACGCGCCTATTAAAATAATCGAGCCTAAAAATCCAAACTCTTCAGCCGTCACTGAAAAAATAGAATCACCAATCGGCTCGGGAAGATACTTAAATTTCTGAATACTCATTCCAAATCCCCTTCCATATAAACCGCCTGAACCGACAGCAATAAGAGATTGTTTTAGCTGATAGCCGATCCCTTGAATGTCATTAGATAGATTCAAAAAGACCATCATCCTATTCATAAGGTATGGCTTCGTGAAAACAAGCGCCACAAAAGAAGCAAGCCCGACAAGAATAAAAATGAGAATCTGTTTTATACTCGCTCCGCTTATATAAAAAATAGAAACGCTCGACATAACAATTACAAGAAGAGTTCCTATGTCAGGCTCAGCCGCCAAAAGAAGCCCGACTGACCCGACCATCAGTAAAAAAGGTATCAACCCGGACTTCAAAGAATCAATTTCCTTTTTATGATTAGAAAGCCAAGATGAGAAATATATTATAAATCCAAGTTTCAAAAATTCCGACGGCTGAAATGAAGTAAAACCCAAATCAATCCACCTTCTTGCGCCGCCATGCTTAAACCCAAGCTGAGGAACAAAAACCAAAAGAGAAACTAAAAATGAAAATACAAAAATAAATATGGCAAATCTTTTCCAATTCCTATAATCTATTTTATAAGCTAAAAGAAGAGCTCCGCCTCCGGCCAAAAATCCTACTACAAACTGTTTTATAAGTATTTTATAAAAAGAAGCGCCGTCTCTTGCAAGAAGACCCATCGCCGATGAGGAAAAAATTAAAAATCCGCCTAAGACTAAAAATAAAAAAGATGCTAAAAAAACCTTATCATATTTTTTCCGTGTCATAATAATGCATTATCTATACCTTAAAACCCTGCCTGCCATCTCAAAAGACGACTTGCCGTTTATAAGCACTCTCTCTATGCCAAGAGGCAAGCGATAAGGAGCATCATAAGTAGATTGATCCTCTATCTCTTCCGGATCAAATATGACAATATCAGCATAATTTCCTTTAGCGATAGCTCCTCTGTCCTTAAGCCCTAAGGCTTTAGCCGGCAGAGCCGTCATCTTATATATAGCCTGCTCCCAACTGATAATCCCCTTTTTGGCAAAAGTGTTTAAAAATCGCGGAAAAGCGCCAAAAGATCTCGGATGCGCAAGGTCTTTCATTATTTCTGAAGTGTTACTTGAAACATCATAGCCAACTCCGTCTGAGGCAACCATTGAATAATCTTCTTTTGCCAAATCCTCTATATTTTTCTCGCTTATTACTTCACTAAATATAGACACATGGAGATTATTCACCTCCAAAAGATTCAATATAACTTCCTCCCCGCTTAAGCCGGATTCTAAAGCGAGACTCTCTATGGTTTTACCAACGCTTGAAAAATCATGCAAGGTTGAAGCTATAGTTATTCTGTCATAATGCAAAGTAAGGCTCTTTAAGTAAGTCAGCAAATCCTTCCTTTCGTTTGAATCATGAGCTCTTAAAATTTTTAAAATTTTTTCTCTCCCCTCTTTCTTGATCCAAAGAGGCAAAAAATCAAATAAACTTGAACCTGTACGCGTGTAAGGGAAAAAATCGCATATTATATCCACCCCGTCTTCTCTGGCAGTCCTAATCATCTCAAGGCTCTGCGGCCAGACACTCCAAGCACTCCTCCCTAATGCCTTAAAATGAGAAATCTGCGTCCTTGCTCCGGAATTACGAGCCAAATGAAGCACTTTTGAAAGAGACGGTAAAATGTTCTTACCCTCATCTTCAAGATGATGTTTAACTAAAGCGCCGCGATCCTCCGCTTCTTTCAATATCTCAATAAAATTATCATCTCCGATCTGACTAATACTCTCGGCGCTCAAAGAAGCAGATAAGCCAAAAGCCCCTTCTTTAATAGAATTTCTCAAGACTAGCTTTAACTGCTTTAATATATCGTCATTAATCTCTATTGATTCTCCTACAATAGATTTATATAAAGTATCAAAACCCGCTAAAGTGCAAAAATTAACTCCCAGTCTGTGATTATCAAGTTCATTAAGCATCTCGCCAACCGTGCGCCAGTTAACATTAATCTTTGATATGTCCGTCCATTTAGCCAAGCTCTCTGTCGCATCTTTAGACAAAAGAGGCGCGAGAGACGACCCGCAATTGCCTCCGACAATTGTTGTCACGCCTTGCCGAAAAAAGCTTTCCTGCCTTGGCGAAGAAAAAAGCGTAAAATGAGTATCTGAATGAGCGGTTGTATCAATAAAACCAGGGCAAACATATTTACCCTCGGCATTTATAACCTCATCGGCTGTAGCGCCAGACAAGTTGCCTATTTTTTTTATCTCGTCACCGGAAATGCCAATATCTGTCTTAACACCGGTATTTCCCTTTCCATCAAAGACTGTGCCATTTTTTATCAAGATAGAATAGTAAGCCATTATTTTATTATAACTATTAATCTATTTCCCCGCTAGCGTTATAATCATCCCGATGATTGCGAATATAATACTTATAATCCAAAAACGCATTGTTACTTTATATGAAGGCCAGCCTAACGCTTCAAAATGATGATGAATAGGCGCGACTAAAAATACCTTTTTGCCGTTTCTAAACTTCTTTGAAGTGACTTGAATAATAACCGAACCGGAAGCCACAAAAAGAGGAAAAGCGATTATCGGCAAGACCACAACTGCCTTCGTTAAAAAAGCGACTACTGTAATAGCGGTAGTAAGCCCTAAAATACCCGTCTCTGTCATATAGAAACGCGCCGGCGGTATATTAAACCATAAGAATGCTAAAATTCCGCCTGCCACCACAGCGCAGAAGGCCGCTAAGTCTATTTGATTTTGAAAAAAGGCTATCCCCCCATAAGCGGAAAAAATTGCTGCAAAAATTCCGCCCGACAGGCCATCTATGCCGTCTATCACTCCGCCTGAAAACAGCGCCAACATCATAATCATAAAAAGCGGGATAAAAAGAAGACCTAGCGAAACTTCTCCGTAAAAAGGGACAAGAATACTAGAGATACCGAGCTTTATGAAAAACCACCAAGCGCCGATAGCCCCTATGGCAAGGACCATTATTATCCTCTCTGATAACTTAAGTCCGCCGGCGATATATTTCCCTTTGCCATAAATAACTAAAAGGTCATCTGCCAGCCCCACCATAGACCCGGCAAAAAGAGTAAAAATCGGAAGCCATGTTTGAGACCTGCTTAAGAAATCGAGCTTTAGAGCGAGCGGATTTGAAAATATTACCGATAACAACCGAAAAATAATTATTGCTAGAAGCGCGCTACTCCAGATCAAGATACCACCCATACGAGGAGTGCCAACCTCTTTTTCTTTGTGGATGTTGTTAAAAATAGGCGTCCCTCCGCCCCCAAGACCGTTTGTCCGCGCCTTTTTCTTCCACATCTTATATTTATACAAATAATGCGTCAGAAGCGGCGCTAAAAGAATACCTATGAAAAAAGCCACTGTAGCTGGCACGAAAACTTTAAAGACGTCTATAATCATTAGGCTAAATTATACCACTCTTCCCTCAAATATTCAAAAGGGATAAAAATAAAAAAACCCCACCTGTTAAACACTGGGTGTTTAACAGGTGGGGTTTTGGAGGGTGTTTTTGAGCTTGTTACAGGGGCATGAAGGACCCCAGTTTTTTCTCCACCGGACCCTTAAGGGACGATATGAGATATCTCCCCTTCTCATCCCTCTGGTCCTCGGAGGTCACCATTGAGCCTCCGTTCAAGCCTGCTTTCTTGGCCAGCTCTATTTCCTCCGTCGTTTTATAGACGGGGATCTGTCTCATGGCCCCGTCCATATCGACGATTATGACCTTCTTCGCCTTAACTTCGACGAATTTAGGCGCCGGACGCTCGCTCGCCACCTCGGAGGCGTTCTCTTTCTCTATCCTGCCTCCTTTTCCCTTCCTTATAATAAAGGCTTCTCTGGTCGGGCCACATTCGCCCGTCTCCTTGTTGAAGCTCTCGACGAGGATGACCCGGGTGCCGTTCGGCAGACACGGCCACTCGTCAGCTGTGACCGGCTTACCAAACCTACCAGCGCCGGTCTCAGTATACGCCGAGATGCTCTCACGCGCCATTATCTCAGCGCGCCTCTCCTCTTTGAGACGGCTCCTCTCAAGTCTCTCTGCCTCTTCCTTCTCCCTCCGCTTCACGGAAAGATAAGACGAGACTTTTTCCTCCAGCGGAGAAAGCTTAACTACGGCGCCGATCTCTTTTGCCGCGGCCTGCTTAAGGATAAGCCTCTCCCCCACGTCCATCGCGGTGACCATTTCACCATCAATAATCTGCGAATCACGCAGGTGCTCAAGTGGCACTATCCACTCGAGCTCGTTGCTATGAGAGAGGAAACAAAGGACGACTGTGTCGTCAACTTCCGTGACGACACAAATGCCGTTGTATCTGGCATTTTTAAAGTGCCAGATCTCTTTATCATCGGCCCTTATACTGCCGACAAGGAAATTATCCTTGACGGATATAACCTTTCTTATCAAATCTACAGAATACTTCACACTGTCGATGGTTACAAGGCCGAGTGCTACTTCATATAATCCTTCTATCCTCTTTTCCTTAATCAATAATCTCTTCATAATCCACCCTCCGTTTTTCGGTTTAAGATTTTACTGCATAAATACCTGCCTACCGGCAGGCAGGAAAAATCACTTTTTCAATGTACAAATTCAAACTAAATTATATATATTTATATTATTTTGTCAACCCCACAAAAAGGTCTCATCTTTGATCTATACAAAAAGGTGAGACCTTTTGATTATTTGAGGCGTGTGAGAGTGGCCTCCATTATTTTTTCCATATCTTCAAACCTCCCCTCTTGAGAAGAACCAAGGACTACCGCCACCACCGGATGCATAAATCCGGCATCAAAAATGACCGCTAAGTTCCCTCCTGCCAAATCTGTATAACCCGTCTTTGAAGCCAGTATACCTGAGACAGAAGCGGTTAATCTATTACTGTTTACTATGTTGTGCTTCATCTCTTTAGAGCTGACTTCAAGTGTAGAGTATTGTGTCGCGTCTAATATCTTGGGATTATTTTTCAACACATAGACAAAGAGCTTCGCCACATCTTCAGCCGAACCATAAGCGCCGGAAATGTTTCTATTCACATCAAGGCCTGTCTCATTAAGAAAGTATGTCTGCTCCAAGCCGATCTCCTTGGCAAGCTCGTTCATCTTATTTATAAAACTTTCTTTATCCCCGCCGAAAGAGAAAGCGCTTACTGTCTGAGCCAATGCCGAAGCGCCATCGTTTGACGACTTAACAACAGTAAAATCCAAAATATCAGAGAGTCGCCACCTCTCACCGACTAACAAGTTATCATCCCCTACTTCTTGTATTGCCTCTCCACTTATCTCTACAATAGTACCCGGCAGAGCTTCGCCTGAAGCTACTAAAGCCGTCATCACCTTCACTATAGAAGCGAGCGGGAGTTGGGCATTCTTATTTAATTCAAAAATCGGTTCGCCTTTTACAATATCAAAGACATACACCGCCTTCGCCTCAATACTTATACTCGCAAACGGATCTGCTTTCTCTGCGCGATAAGCTATGTCGTCGCTTATTTTACGCGCCGGCAAGAGAAGAAACAACAACGCAAACAAGAGCGCTACAGCAATAATTATAATTATTATCTTATGAATTCGTTTCATTTATATTTATACCGGTGTTAGCCAAATCCTCTTCAAGCTCTTTAAATGTTTCGTCCATTTTCTTTTCCACTTCATGCATACCGGCGACAGATTCATCCATCTTTTCGTTGAATTCTTTATGCTCCGGCAGATCACCCGCGTTATCAACTCCAAGAAACTGCAATAGTTCAAAACTTGGCCGATACAAGAAAGCCCTGCGGTCACTAGGGTTTGTCACTCTCTCAATAAGCCCCCTTATCAAGAGATTTCTCAATATAAAGCCGGAATTAACTCCTCTTATATAGTCTATCTCCGCCTTTATGATAGGTCCTTTATACGCGATAATCGCAAGCGTTTCAACAGCCGCTGGCGAGAGTTTAGAGTCATACTCCTCTTTTGCCATCTCTCTTACCACATCTGCCGCCTCCGGCGAAGTGGCAAGCATTACCGAATCGTCCTTCCTTAAGAGCCTAATCCCTCTTCCTTGGGATTTCAAGCTTTCTGCGAGTTTCAAGACCGCCTCCCCTGCCTCAGCTTCCGTTAACTTCAGAAGACTCGCTAAACTTTTAATACTCTGGGGCTCCCCCTTCATGAAAAGTATTGCTTCGATTTTATTTTCTAAATTCATCCCGTCTTATTTTATTAAATTTGATAATTATTTATTCAAACTGAGAACTTATAAAAAATCAGAAAATGCCATAAACATAATACAAATAAGTTAATAAAACACCCTACGCTTTCATAATATCAATATTTCCAAAATTATTTTCCTGATCCACCAGCACCAACCCTCGCTTCACAAGTTCAAGCACTGCAAGAAAATTCACTATCACCTCTCCCTTCTCTTGCCCTTCTTTGTTAAAATCATGGAAACTCATCTTTATTCCGTCCTCTATCCTTGAAACTATGTCCCTTATCTTCTCTTCCAAGCTGATAGCCTTCTTGATGGCCGCTTCAGGGATTATCTCTCTAATAGGCAGACTTACTAAAACTTTTTTCATCGCCTCAAACAAAGTGGCAGTCTCAATACCAACCGGCTCTACAAACTCCGGTTGTATGCCTGAGAAAGGTTCCCTGTTACAGAGAACATTTTTCCCAAATCTATCTTTAATATTCTGTCCTAGTAATTTTATCCTTCGGTAGACTACAAGCCTCTCCTCAAGGTCGCTGATACTCTCTTCCTCCTCTTCAGTCAGCTTAAGGCTAGGCAAGAGAGAGCGCGACTTCATAAGCATAAGAGTCGAAGCCACATGTAAGAAGCCGACCGCCTCATCTATAGGAAAATCTTTTAGATTCTTAATATACTCAAGATACTTATCGGCAACGTCAGTAAGAGAAATCTCATTTATAGATAATTTCCTCTCTTCAATAAGCTCCAAGAGAAGCTCAAAGGGCCCCTCAAACTCCCCTGCTTTTACCTTATAAGGTTGACCTATATTTTCGTCCATACGTCTTAGATAATACCATTTTAAAACGATTTTACCAGTATTATTGGCTATTCAGAAAGAAGAGAATCTATCCTGTTTAAATCTCGAGGGAAGAGGGTTGCCTCCTTAACATTAGCCAAGTTTAAGAGCTTGGCCGTCAGCCTCTCAAGCCCCATACCAAAGCCGCCATGCGGAGGCATGCCGTACTTGAAAGCCTGTAGATAAAAGCTAAACTTCTCAGGATCTAATCCTTTGTTTTTTATAGAAGAAACGAGCTTGTCGTATTCATGGATACGCTGTCCACCAGTCGTTATCTCTATCCCTTTAAACAAGAGATCAAAACCGTTTGCATAGCCAGGGTCTTTCTCATCTTCATAAGTATACATCGGTCTTTTTGATAGAGGAAAATGAGTTATGAAGATAAAATCCGAATTATGCTCTCTTTTGACATACTCGGCAATCCATCTTTCGTGTTGAGGTTCTAAGTCAGGCTCATTTCCACAATCCACTCCGTGCTCTTTCTTAATTATCTCTTGCGCTTCTCTTAGCTTGAGAGAAGGGATACTTTCAGGCACATCTGGAATATCCGCCCCCAGCAATTTAAACTCCTCACTACTATCTTTCTTTAACTCTTCAAAAATGTATGCGAGCATTTTTGTCTCTATCTCCATCACGTCAGTATGGTCTTTTATAAAGCCCATCTCTATGTCTAAGCTAGTGTATTCATTTAAGTGACGCGTGGTGCTATGCTTCTCCGCTCTATACACATTTCCGGTTGAAAAGACTTTCTCAAACACACCCACCATTATCTGCTTATAGAATTGAGGACTTTGCGCCAAGTGAGCCGTATGACCAAAGTAGTCAAAACTGAAAGAATTCGCTCCACCCTCAGCGTCTTCCCCTATTATCTTAGGGGCCTGTATCTCCACAAAACCCTGTTTTGTAAAAAAATTTCTAAAGGCTCTTATTATATTAGACTGCACTTTGAAAATAGCTTTTTTCTTTTCGTCACGAAGCGTAAGAGGAAGATGATTTAAGTAGGTATCCAAGTTCATATCGGCCCCTTTCTCAAAAGGCATCTCTTCCGCTTTTGACAGTACCTTGATATTTAAAACCTCTATCTCCATCATACCCAAAAGCTGATCAACGTTTATCATTCTCTCCGGTCTTTTATTTACTACACCTTCTATCTCCACCACCCACTCTGAGCGAGCTTCGCTTCCCACCTTGTGCGCCTCTTCATGATTAGGCAAAACAACCATTTGCACCTTGCCCGAGGTATCGCGAAGATCTATAAATATAAGCTTGCCGTGGTCGCGCCTTATATCCACCCAACCCGAAAGCAAGACTGTCTCCCCCACTTTATCCTTAATATCTTTAATTAATGTTCGTTGCATAAGCTTGATTTTACCATAAAACAAAGAAAATTGAAGTCCGGTTATCCCAATGTGATGATTGCCATAATTTTTGGCAACAGCTATAATTTTTAAATATAAGCCACGCTAATTTAGCGCAAAAAATAATTATAAATTATCATTATTAAGGTCGAGAACCATAAATTTAACAATTTTTAACAATATCAATTATGTTTGGAATAGAAAATATTTTTGGAAACAAAAGACAAGAGGAACCTAAAAATGAAGCAGAAGAAGTATCTACTGAAAAGAAAGAGGAGTCCGAAGAAGAGATGGATAAAAGAGAAGTAGGTCTCTCTCAAAAAACTAAAGAACAACTTAGCGCAAGACACGCGTTAAACCCGGACGGAACAGTGCATATACCTGCCGACGAAACATTTGGAAACGACCAAGAACGCGCCGCGTAAACAGGCAAACGACACAAACAATAAAAACACCCCATTTGGAGATTCGATCTCCAAATGGGGTGTTTTTATCTTATTTATTCAATCCGCCGTGGCGGATTGAACACTTGGACTTGGAAACTCGGTTTCCAAGTGGACCAAATGAATGGAGATGTGTTTTTATTAATCATTCAGCCCCACTTGGAATTCATGAAGGTTCCGATACACACCATTTTCTTTTTTTATAAGCTCATCGTGTTTGCCCATTTCCACAATCCGGCCTTTCTCAAAGACGATAATCTTATCCGCCTTTCTTACCGTGCTTAGCCTGTGGGCGATAATGAAGGTTGTCTTCCCTTTCATCAGTCTCTCTAGGGACTCTTGGATGATCTTCTCCGACTTGGCGTCAAGCGCGGAGGTCGGCTCATCAAGGATTAAAATCTTCGGGTCACGGAGTATCGCTCGGGCAATAGCCACCCTCTGCTTCTGCCCCACGGAGAGCTTCACTCCGCGCTCCCCCACAACCTGGTCCCACTTCTTGGGGAATTTTTCAATGAAGCTGGTGCAGTGAGCATCTTCCGCCGCCCTCTTCACATCACGAAGAGAAGCGCCGAAACTGCCGTACTTAATATTCACCTTTATCGCTTCGTTGAAGAGGACTACCTCTTGAGGCACCACCCCTATCTTGGAGCGGAGGAACTTCAAGTTAAACTGCTTCACATTATGACCGTCTATCAACACTTTCCCTTTATCCGCAAAATGATATCCGGAGATAAGGTCTATAAGGGTACTCTTCCCCACACCCGACTCGCCGACAAGCGCCACCACCTCCCCGGGGTTCACTTTGATATTTATATCATTCAAGACATACTTTCCTTTCTTATCGTAGGAGAAATAGACATCCTTAAACTCAACCTCGCCTTTTATGTCATCAAGTATCACCGCATTTTCAGGTTCATAATTTTCAGCAGGAGTGGATAATATTTTTTCAGCCTGTTCAATAGCAGTCAATCCATTCTGCACCACTTGCCAATTATTTCCCAACACCACAAAAGGCCCGAAAAACATCATGGCGTATCCATTAAACATCACGAGCTCTCCTATAGTCATAGACCCGTTCTGAATAAAGGCGGTCGATAACACAAAAACTGTGAGTTGAGTGAACATGACAATCACTCTCTGGTAGAAAGTCAGCCCCTGCCAACCGCGCATCATATTAATATAAAGTCGACCAGCTTGATTCTTAAATCTATTGGTTATATTTCTTTGTTCATAGTTCTCAGCTGTTGCCTGCTTGATAGCCTGAGCATTAAATATGGCATCGTAAGAATCACCGTAAACCCTGCCATAAGTTTTATTCATTTTCCTAGAGAGAACAGCGATTGGCGGGGCTGCATTTAGCATAACTACTACATAGGCGACGACCCCGAAGAACATCACACCAGCAAGGATATAATTTAGATACAGCGCTATCGCAAAAGCGATAAAGATACTCAAGAACTGAGGAGCAAGAGTAATGATCACACTATATGTCATATCAAAAAAAGCATTAGCTGCTCTGTTTATCTTCTCCCCAACTTCACCAACCTTATGTTCTTTATGGAAAGACATCGGTAACTCCAGCAAACGATTAAATCCCTTAATAACATAACCGCTATGCATGTTGGTACTTATTTCATTGCTTCTTATACCGCTCCTCCAGTCGACAAAATTAGCAATAAACTGAGCTATTCCCCATATAATTACAAAGAAGAGCCAGAAGGGCATCTCTATTGAGGTGCCGACAAAGATTACCCCCGGAGAGATGATTGCATCAAAGAGACGCCCCACTAAGTAAGGCACTGCTCCGTTGGCAAGCGCGGAGATTACACCGAGAACAGAAAGTAAGATTATATCATTCTTATACTCAGCCAAGTAACGCAAAGTGACTATAAACCCCGCGTAAAATTTTTTATTATTTTTTGTTCGTTTTTTATTTTCCGTCACAACGAGGTAATTATATCACGAACTTATATCGAGGTTAAGATTACATCTTCGTCACTTTATCAAAGTCGTCATCTTTTGATAGCCTGTTTATCTTCTCATGTCCGCATTTCTCACACTTATGGAGGATCCGCCACTCTCCACTCTTCTGCTCGGCAGAAACGGGCTTCATCATCCCTCCGCAGTCCGCTCCCCTGTCGCCCGGGTTCACATCCACATGCTTGCTCCACAGGCACTTGGGGCAATGGTTAGTGTAGCCGTTGCCCCTGACTCTCGCCCCGCAATGCCCGCACACGAAGTCCTCAATATTCCGCTGAAATTTTTTGGTCATTAATAATTACTCTTTAATAAACCACCTTATTTTTTTATAGAAACTCTTTTTGATGAAATTTTTTGCTGATAAATGCCCTCCCTTTTTCAGTAAAACCAGCTTACAGCCTGTCTTTTCTGAGAATTTTTTTGAGGGTATGTATGACACCACTTCGTCGTCTTTAGCGTGGATGATAAATATTTTCTTCCCATCTATATCCTTTGTCTCGGCAATAGGATTATAGAATTTGCCATTTTTTAATTTATTCCAATTTTTGATCGGAAAACGATAAGCTTCTCCGAAACCAGTCTTGACGAACCTGCCCAGTTGATCAAGAGGCTCCACCTTACTTGGAGACCTCCAATCGATAACGGGAGAAAACACCACCACCTTATCTACTAAAGGATACCCTGAAGCAAGAATAGCGGCCGGACCGCCAAAACTTGAACCAAAAAGATAAACTTTATCCGGATTCACCTTAAAGAGTTTACCGTCCCACGCGCTACGGAACCCTTTTGGCAATTGCTCTATAATGTCCAAGATATCTTGATGAGGCGAAAGCTTCAGGAATTCGCCTCCACTCTCCCATGAACCTCTATAACGCGGGTGAAATACCCAGTATCCCTTCTTACTAAAGAATTCGAGAAGGTCTTTCTTTGAAGATCCACTAGGCATCCCCTGGCAAAAGATGATAACTTTATTCTCTTTTAACATCCTTGATGGAGGTAAGAATTCAGCCACTATCTCTTTTTTAAATCTTGTCCTTAGTATATGCATGGCCTTATTCCTCCGTCCCCGATTCTGTTAAAATTTTTTTAAACAATGACCCAAGAGGAGGCAATTCTTCTATTGCAACATTCCAAACAATCTCTTCATCAATGCCAAAGTATTCATGGATTAGTTTATCTCTCATGCCCGACATATTCTTCCATGGAATATCTGAGTACTTATCCTTCACATCTTCCGGTATTTTCTTAACAGCTTCGCCGATTATCTCTAAGCTCCTTACAACCGCATTCATAGTTTTTTTATCTTTTTCAAACGAATTAAAATTCATCCCACCAACAAAACTCTCAATGTCATTTATTGAGTCAATAATATCTTGAAGATAATCCAGATAATCTCTTTTCATAAGATCAGACATTCACCACTTCTTCCAATATCTGCTTTCCTATCCTGGGCTTAAGCGCTTTCTGAGATACCAAATCAACTTTTATTCCTGTCAATTCTGAGAGATAATTTTCCAGTTCTATAAATTTTAACAATCCTATCGGCTTTTCAAATGTGACTAAAATATCCAAATCACTCCCTGCCTTTGCCTCATTTCTTACATACGAACCGAAAACACCAATGCTTCTCACATTGTATTTCTCTTTCAAAACCGACAGGCTTTTATCCAATTTTTTAATAATAACGTCTTTTTCCATAAGAACATTATACCATAAAAACTATTATCAAATCTACTCTCTCCCCTACGACAACTCCACGAAGAATGGGTCACATTATACATACTATCATCTTTACCTTCTATTTGATATATTATCCAGTATATTAATACATATAAGAATACACCATGTCAAAATCTAAAGAATTTTTATCTAAATACTACGGAGAAAAGGGTGATTATTTAAAGGATCATGATTCATTTCTAACTTCAGCAAGTATAAAGAAAGATTCTGACTTTTTAATTAAAGCTCTTAGTCTTAAAAAAAATGATACCATCTTTGATATTGCTTGCGGGCAAGGTCGCCACACAAAAGCCCTAAGTGAAAGAGGTTATTTAGTAGACGGTGTTGATTTTTCTAAATACCTACTTAGTAAAGCAAAAGATGAATCTAAAAAATCCGGCAAAAGAACGCCGAATTATTATAAAGCCAATATTGAACAACTAAAGTTAAGAAAGAAATATGACAAGGCATACTGGTTTTTCTCCGACTTAGCCAACATCAACATTGAAAAGGCAGTCTCTTCAATAGGTCGCAACATTAAACCCGGAGGCAAAATTCTGATTGATACGGATAATTTATTTAGGATCGTTTCTTACCTTGAGAAAAATCCTAACTCGCCATTTGCATTTGATGCGAAAAAATTAGAGCTTATCGATAAAAAAGCTAATCTTAGAATTCCATACCCACCTTATCCTGTTTGGAGTCAATGGATGGAAAAATCCGGTTTTTCTGTTGAGCGTGTTATCGGCAACTATGATTTTAGTGAATATTCTTTGACCAGTCCAAGGCTAATTTTAATTGCAAAAAAAATCACCCAATAGGGGTACCTGCAACCTAAAAGGTATATAAGTGATATAGTGTAATACTAACTATGACTATTAAATTAATCCAGAAAGCCGGCGCTATTATTTTGAGTAAGGATGATCAAAGTAAAATTGCCCTGCTTTATAGTGGGAAACAAAAAGATTGGTCCTTTCCCAAGGGACACATTGAGGATGGTGAGGATCCGACTAACGCAATGATTAGAGAAGTTAAAGAGGAGACAGGGCTATTAGTAGAAATTTTATGCGATTTACCGGACATAAATTACACACATCCAAATGGAAATAATATTTCAATAAAAATGTTTCTAGTGCAATCTGAGGACGACACCCTCTTAAGGCCGGAATTTAAAGGGGATGACATTAAATGGGTACCGACAAATGAGGTATCTTCGGTATTGAGCTATAACAATCTAAAAGAATATATCAAGGAAATTTATCATCTCATCAAAAAGTAAAACTATCCCCTACCCCCTCGGCAACTCCACGAAGAATGTGCTACCCCGTCCGAACGGGTTCATCCGGGCGAGCCTTCCTCTTTTTATCCCGCCACGGCGTGACACCAGCAAGCTCCTCACAAATTATTTCTCCTTTGGTTGTATTTCTCCTTTGGTTGTTTTTCAAGAAACTCTAAAATGTATCCGCAATATTTATGATAATCACGCAAGCAATCCGCGACTGAATTATAAATCCTAGTCTGGTCAATTTTATCATATTCATGCACAAGCACATTTCTCGTTCCAGCACTTTTAGAAATACTTTCCGCAAACTCTTTAGTATAGATACCCAACTTCGCCAACTCCAAGAAACTATCTGTGTAATCCTTCGGCGTAGCAGTATCAAGACCTGCAAGCTCTGCGATAATATGATTATTGATATCTATTGCTCTATTAATAACCCTTTCAAGAAAGCGTTCCAATGCTCCCTGCTTTATGGGGTCGCTTGCTATCTCATCAAAAGAATAATGCGAAAGACGCTCAAGATTACTGAGTTCATCTTGGATCAATGATATTTTCCTTTTTACAAAATCTTCTTTTATCATAGTAATTAAAGAACTACTTCTGAAAGTAATCGTTGCTTTTTCTTGATTAAAAAATCTTCAAGATCAAACAATCTCTTAGCGTCAATATACTCCCTAGTCGCAAAAGATTTAAATTCAAGATAATCGATCTCATCTCCAAACAATAACTGCCCGCTCGAAACAATCTCATATCTCAACAATATATTAGCATTGTTCAGATCAGTTAGATCAAACTTATAATCCGGTATTTCTAAGATAGCAGATAGGCCAAACAAAAGATTATTATAATTTTCCAAACTCTCAAAAATGCTCTTCTCCGGCGTTGTTAATACAGCAATATCAAAATCACTATCTTTTTTAGAAGTTTTTCTAGACTGCGAGCCGAACAAAACTATAAACTTTATACCATTTGCTTCGGCAAAATCAGCTAATTTAATTTTCTGCTCTCTGGATAAATTCATAGAAACATTATACCAGGAAATACCTCCTAACGCCATACTACCACCCCCCTCGGCAATTCCACGAAGAATGTACTCCCTTTGCCCTCCCCCGGGCTTTCCGCCCAGAGGCGGCCGTTGTGCTTATTGATGAACTCTTTAGCCACATAGAGGCCGAGGCCGGAGCCTTCGGTGTTGAACTTGGAGGCGTCTTTAGTGCGGTTGAACTTCTCGAAGATTTTGCTTTTATAAAAGAAGCAATTTCTTATTAAAAACAACTAGGGCGCTTACAACTTGTTGATGTTGACTTTCAATCATAATATATGCATTATACATATTAGAACTGTACTTTGTCAAATGATCTTTAAAAAATAAAAATAACCTTTATCTATACAACGCAAGGAGGATAAAATGAAAAACCGGGTGTTACTTACTTCCCCACTTAAAACGATGGTCCCAATCATAAAACCAGCGGGAGATTACTGCAACCTTCGCTGTGGCTACTGCTTCTATAACGACAAAGATCAGTCTACTCACAGTATCATGGATTTTGAACTGTTAGAGAAGTTTTTAAGCGAATACATACTTCTCTTTAACGAAAATCTTTCTTTCATCTGGCACGGTGGAGAACCATTGCTTGCAGGTATCCCCTTCTTCGAAGAAGCCGTCCGTATTCAATCGTCTAACACCAGAAACGGTCAAAAAGTTCAAAACTTTATACAGACCAATGCTACTCTTATCAACGACGAGTGGGCTGAGCTCTTCAAAAAATACCAGTTTCGAGTGGGCATTAGCTTAGATGGTAACAAAGAAAGCCATGACCGATTCAGAAAAAACAACAACGACAAAGGGACATTTTCTTCAGTAATGAGAGGGCTAGAGATCATCCGTAAGCACGGCATAAAACCGGGATTTATTCAGACTATTACATCCTCCAGTCTTTCATCCACAAAAGAAAATTTTCATTTTTTTGCGGATGAGCTTGGCATCAAGAAGTGGGGCACGAACGTATATCTTGACCTGGAACAAAATGGCTTAAAATCAAATAGCCATGGTCTGACAAACAAGCAACTGACGAGATTTCTCAAAGAACAGATCAATCTTTGGCTCGATAAAGACGATCCTAATCTTGCTCTTCGCGAGATTGAAAACTTTATCGCGGTCATCTTCGGGAAAAAGAGTTCTGGATGTTCATTTAACGGCTCATGCTCGGGATATTTCTGTCTTGAATACGATGGGAGAATTTACCCATGCGACAGGTCATCAGGTCAACCTAATTTCCTATTAGGT
This sequence comes from Patescibacteria group bacterium, assembly GCA_024654625.1. NCBI lineage: Bacteria > Patescibacteria group bacterium. Next base: position 17,577 of record JANLHB010000005.1, on the reverse strand, counting down.
GATATCTCGAGATCTTCGCTCTTAGATATACTAAATGGATCAGAAAGAATGAATTATGCAAAAGGTGTGAACGATCTGCATCAGGATTGCATTATGTGCAAATGGGAAAAAGCTTGTCATAACGGTTGCACAATGCATAGGAAAGGAGGTGTAAAAGGAAAATACTACTACTGCGAGACTAGAAAAGAAATTTTTACTTACCTTGAAGATAAGGTGAGGAAAATAAACCATCCGCCCCCGCGGATAGAAAGGAGATAAAAATGACAGGCTCAAACGCAATCAAGGGAGCTTCTGAAAGGACAAGGAGTCTCCTCGACATAAACGCCACACCGCGCGAATGTCGAGAGCAAGAAGCACAAGACGTTAAGGGCTGGGATGACCAATGGGGTAATTGGGACGACCTCGGCGGCGGCGACCCAGGGTGGGGAGACATAAGCGGTTAACCCCCTCCAAAATGTCCGTTTGAGAATTTATTTTCTCAGACGGACATTTTTTTAATTCTTCTCCTTAATAATATCTATCAACCTATTGATAAAATTCCTGTCCAGTTGACTGCCTTTTTCAACATACTCCTTTGCCAAATTAATAATCATAATAGTTTGCCCTTTGGTAACTTGTGGCAATAATTGAGTAGATGGTTTATTCTTTAATATTCGTATACCTAAAATTCCATTTGGAAATAATGATCCAGCGGTTAACTCATTAACAAGGTCAGCTACCTGCTCATCTTCCTTAAAATAATCCAATAATAATGAAAAATACCGTTCTTGAAACATCAAATGTATTATTTCATGCCAAATAATACCTATGGCTTGATTTATATTTTCTATCGGGTAACGGGAAACTTCTAGACTAATCATATTGCGGTCTATATTGGCACCACCTCCTATGTGCTCAGGAGTAGAAAATAAAAGAGTGACAGAAACTTCTTGTGTATCAATATTGCTTTTGTATAAGATTTTTAATATAGACAATATTTTTATTATAAGGTTTTTATCATTAGATTCTTCACTCAATGCATCTTTCCATTTTTTAAGAAGAACTTCATCTTCTTTATACAGAGCATCAAACTTATCCTCTAAAACATTAAAAATTTCCTTCATTGTTAAATATTCTCTTTCAGATAAACATTTATTCAATTCTTCAAAAGGGCTTTCTGACAGAAAAAAAGCCCTTTCAAAACAACTTTTTGTCTTAGGGTATTTAAATCTAATCTCTTTAAATTTTTCTAATACAGATTCCTCATCTTTTGAGAAAGATTTGAGCTTTTCTCTCCAAAAAATATTATAATCTTTACGATTACTAAAATGCCATTCTGAGAGATTCTGGACAAAATAATAAAAATTCGCCCATTTTGAGATTCTAAATTCAAATTTCATTATAGAGATTATACCTCATTTTACCCCTTCTTCTCAACACCAGTCGAGATTAACGGCAACTCCACGAAGAATGTGCTACCTTTGCCCTCGCCGGCAGACTCCGCCCACAACTTGCCGTTGTGCTTGGCGATGAATTTTTACCCCTCACTTTCGCGATAAGCGATAGTGTTGGGGCTTTAGCCACATAGAGGCCGAGGCCGGAACCGGCAGTATTGAACTTGGAGGCGTTGTCTGCGCGGTTGAATTTCTCCAAAAAACTCTAAGGGAAAAAACTCATTTGCTTATCACCGAAACTTCTATCTTTTAATGATATCTTTCCTTCTAAAAACTGCTCTATAACTTGATCTACACGAAAGTGTCGACATTTACTTAAGTCACAAGCGCCCTTATTAAATGTTTTATAAGTTTTTTTAACAACATCAACATGGATAGAACCACTCCAAAGACTTTTTAGACTCATTGAATTAATGTTTCCAATACTAAAACTTTCCATTCCTATCCTTGGGTTACATAGAAAAACTTCTCCGTTTGTATCTAAATTTATTATTAAACCTAATACTACATTCCAACATAGCGTAGGGTTTATAACCACCGTATCATTTTTAATTTTATCCCGTAAACCCAATATATTAAATATTATCTCTTCTGATAAATCGGTTTCTTTGGTTAATATACTTTTTATCTGCTCTTTCTCCTTCTTAGTTAGCTCTATATCTTGAGGAATAATTTTTCTCTTTCTATATTCTTCTTCTATTTCAAAATTGTTTACGCATCTCAGGGAAATATCTTTGAATCCTAAATATTTTGCATAATTATATATTTCTCCGGAATATAAATAATTCTCTCTACATATCAATATTTTTGCTGATATATAGGGATGACTTTTACCTTCCCTATTTAAATCATCAGCTATTTCTATATATTTTTTAAGATTATCATTTAATACATCAAACTGACCACTTGAAGAATCTAATCCAGCTGTAGAATTATATGTATCTTTATTGTGTCCAATTAAACTGAGTGATACCCATTTTGTTTTTTCTAATAATTTTTCATGCGTAAATTTATCCAAATTCACACCATTTGTATTGAATCCATAATATAAATCATAATCATTAATAACTTCATTAAGTTTGCCTTTGCAGGCTAATAATGCCTCTCCTCCACCAACCAGCACACACCCTCCCCCTTTCATGCTTATAAAATCTTCAAAAACTTTCCTTAATTTATCCTCCGTTATTTCAATATTATCTTCTATATTTATCTTATTTCTTTGCCTACTAGAACAGAAAGTACACTGTCTATTACATACAGGGGTCGGATTGATCCCCATAGACCGAGGTCCTATGGCGTCGTATAAATTACCGAGATTTGAAAGTATCTTTTCTGGATCGTTTTTTGCAATATTCAATAATTCTAGATTATCACTAATTCCCAATATATCTTTTAATATTTCTATTCTTTCACTAGCTGCCTCCAGAGACTTAAGAACAGTAAATCCTCTGTATTGAGTTAATGCCTTTATTTTATTTTCTTTCTCTACCACTTACTTATTATTACTTTATCTTTTCTTGATAAAAACTCATTTATTCTTCTTTTTGTACCGGCAGATATGCTACCAGGGAGATTATTAATATTGAAATATCCAGCCTCTTCTATTTCAATATTTTTTGCTTTAGTTAAATTTAATTTTAAATTATCTAAGATAAACAGAAAGATATAATCGTTTTTATATTCCTGGAAATTATCATAAACTCCAAACAGATCGGCACTACTCAATTGACCTTCGTTAAGATCTATATTGAGTTCTTCTTTAATTTCTCTCTTAAGCGAGTCTATAATATCTATTCCATTTTTAGCACCTCCTCCGGGTAAATACCAGCTACTAGAATAAGTATGTTTTACAAGTAAAACTTCATTATTGTATATATTTAGAAGCCTGACCCCTATTGTGGTAGGCCTGAATATAAACCAATATATTTTTCTTAAAATATTTATAATTTTTATAAAATAAAACATATTTATCATCCCCCCTACTCCCTCGGCAACTCCACGAAGAATGTGCTACCTTTCCCTTTTTATCCCGCCACGGCGGGACGCTCGCTGACTCCGCCCACAACTTGCCGTTGTGCTTGGCGATGAACTCTTTAGCCACGTAGAGGCCGAGGCCGGAGCCTTCGGTGTTGAACTTGGAGGCATCTTTAGCTCGGTTGAATTTCTCGAAGATTTTATCCAACGTCTCTTGGCTCATGCCAGCGCCGGAGTCTTTAATAGTCACGAGGGCAGTCTAAATAAATTAAACTCTAATCTCTACAATCAGTTCTTCGTCACTTGTTATTTCGATTTCAACACTATTTGCCTTTGCTAAAGAAGTAATATCATCTAAAAAACCGTTTAATTTATTTTTTTGTTCTTCTCGACATCTTATTTTTAACAAAGTAATTTGTGTACCAAATTTTATTTTATTATCAGTCTTAAATCTTCTTATTTTTGAGATAACATCTAAGGCTAAATTGGCATTTTCATTATTTTCATGATTAGAATACTCAAGTGATGTTGATGGCCACTGAGTACTATGTATACTTTTAATATTTTCATTATTGGAAAAATAACCACCACCACTTTCCGAGCTAACAGATTCTTTTACAACTCCATTATCTTCTTTCTTTACTGTTTGAGCGTGGAACATTTCTTCTGTTATATGAGGGATAAAAGGAGAAGCCATCTTCATAACACTAAGAAAACAATTGTAAGACGTGAATTGCGCTGACATTTTCTCTTTATTATCGTCCGGCTTTATTGCCAGCCTCCTTTTTACAATCTCCAAATAATTATCACAAAAATCTTTCCAAAAAAAGTCTTCAAAAATCTGGCGCGCTTGGCTGAATTCATAATTTTCAAAAGATTCAGACATCTTACTTGCCGTCTCAAATGATCTGTCTAATATCCACCTGTCAATTGCCTCCAGCTCATCTTCTTTTATTTCTACTTTAGGATCAAATCCTTCCAGTTTACTAAGCACCAGCTTGCCGGCATTATAGATTTTAGTGACTAATTTTTTACCCTTCTTCACTTCCTTTTCGTCAAAATATGAATCTCTGCCTAACGAAGCGCCACACATCGCATACCTGACAGCATCCGCTGAATGTGTCGCAATTAATTCTTCCGGCTTATATTTTCCTCCACCGGTCTTCTTACTAATCTTTTCTCCCTCCTGCACCAAAATATGTCCGGAGATCATTAAATCTCTCCACGGAATCTCATTATGCTTATACAAGCCCATCAAGATAGAATACACAGCCCATGTTCTAATTATATCGTGAGCTTGAGGCCTCACCGACATTGGATATAACTTGCCATTCAATCCGCCATTTAATGGATTGTCATTATTTATGTCTGGCGATAAAGACGAGGTAAACCATGTATCCAAGACATTTTTCTCCGGGAGCATTTTACCTTCACCGCAAGCAGTACAATTATGAATATTTTTCTCTTTTTTGGGGTCAATCGGGAATTGATCTTCCTCTGGGATTAAAACGTTCTCACAATTATCGCAGCTAAATACAGGGATTGGTATTCCGTAAAATCTTTCTCTTGAAATACACCAATCCCACTTTAGACCATTAATCCAATCTTCATACCTTGTCTTCATATATGAAGGATGCCACTTTATTTGAGTTCCCGCATCCAAGAGGCGTTCTTTCATATCGAGTACTTTCATAAACCACTGAGTAGTCGGTAAAAATTCCACCAGGGTACCGCATCTCTCATGAACATCAACATTATGCTTGATCTGTTCTTCTTTTTTTATAAACCCGTCAGACTTTAATTTTTCAACGATAATTTTCCTAGCTTCATTTACTCTCCTCCCTTTCAAGTCAGGCAATTCATCTACATCTTCAAATTTTCCATATCTGTTTAATATGATTTTTTCATTCAAATTATATTTTTTTGTCCAATAGATATCTGTTTCATCACCATAGGTGCAGCACATCACCGCCCCGGAGCCTTTATCTTTTTCAACTTTCTCATCAGCCATTATTTCAACCCCATCTCCCAAGGGAGTGATAACTTTCTTACCGATTAAGTTTTTAAATCTAATATCGTCCGGATTAACAAAAACAGCACTGCATGCGGGCAGTAATTCAGGGCGAGTTGTTGCGACGATCAATTCCTGATCATCTTCAGTCTTAAATGATAAATCATAAAAAACAGCTTCTTTTTCTTTATCTTCTTTTTCAGCTTGAGCAAATGAAGTCTGACACTCTGTGCAATAAAGAGCCGGGGCATTTTTTTTATAAATAACCCCTCTCTCATATAACTCCTTAAAAGTGGACTGGGATTTCTTTTGAACTTCCGGCGAAATACTGGAATATTCTAGTCGCCAGTCTACACTAAGACCTATTGATTTCCATAGATCTTCATAAAGGTGTTTATATTTATTCGTAATATCAAGGCAGCTTTTTGTGAAATCTTCTAAATCCATATTAGCGCCTCTTATCCCAAGTTCCTTTTCCACCAACCTTTCTGTTGGCAAACCATTATTATCAAAACCAAAAGAATAACGAACATTATTCCCTTGCATTCTTTTAAACCGCGAGATTACCTCCGCTTGAGTATAAGAAAAAATATGCCCAAGGTGCAATGACCCGGAGATTGTTGGTGGCGGAGTATCTACAGTATAAAGAGGGCCCGGTTGCTCAGGATCAAATTTATAGATACCTTCCTTTTCCCAGAAATCTTGCCAGTATTTTTCTTTTTCAAAAGGATTATATCTTTCTTTTTCTTCAACTTTTTTTTCCGCTTCGTTTAAGTTTTTGGGGATATTAGGCATATCAGGTGGCTTTTCCATAAAAATTTACTTAATTTTCTGCCCTGTTAATAATAATTAAAATATAACACTATGTATTAATAGTTGCAATTACTTATTGAATGTGGCCCACGTAATATTGATATTATGCACAATATATATCTTAAGAATTATTATCTTTCTCTCTAGAAAAATAATCATCGCTAGACATTTCGTAAAAAATCAACTCTCTACCGGATGTTAAATCAATGCTAGTTTTAAATTTTTTATAACCAAGTTTCTCGTAAAGATTAATAGCCTTTTCATTTTCAATAAATACATCATGCCAAACTCTAGAATATTTTAATTTATCAAAAGCTAATTCCCAAATATTTTCAAAAGCTAGGACTCCATAACCCTTATTCTTGTATTCATCACATATAACGAGACGTATAAACTCTAGAGACAATTCATCCGGCGAATCCTTTTCCAAAATAGAGTACCCAACAGGAACAATATTATCACCTTTCTTACTAATTAGAAGGTGTAAGAATTGCGGATTATTTATTATAGATTCATGTTTTTCTTTAGTCCAAGATATTATATTTGGTTCTTTTGATTCCCAAGATGCAATAAGATCAATATCTTCAATTTTGGTGGGAACCATTTCTATGGCATTATGCATTCTTTCAATACGTTTTTCAAAAAAATTTGATTTCTCCATAAACAAATATATTAAATTATAATTCCAATAAAAATCCTAAGAGGAAGAAGTCTCACTATTACAATCATTAAGGCTATCAAAACTATGAATATAATTTCTAAAGGCTTCGATAAGAGCGTCGGCAAGTAATGTTGTTTCATTGTAAGATCTGTCTCCAGCCGACAATCTCAAGAAAGGCGGCGAATTTTCTGCCATAGCTGTTGCCGCTGATATTCTAGGGAGAGAAAATCCAAAACTTACACCTTTTGTCAATGAAATACCATATTTTTTCGCAACAGACAACGCGGTCTCTATGAAACTATTTAGTGAATCACGCTGATTAAGAAAAGGGTCGGTAAAAGTAAAAGTCACTAAACCTCCGACAGAATTAAACCTCTCTGCCAGCGCATAATCAGGATGTGATTTCAAATTAGGATAATGAACTCGCACCACCCGAGAGAGTTCATTATCTCGATTAATAGCATTACTGATTAAAATCGCATTTCTACTCATTCTTCTCATTCTTTTGCTATGTATCTCGCGTGAATATGTTGGAAATATATTACTAGCTGAATCATACATAATTGTCCCGGTATTTCTCCTTAATCGATCAAATAATGCGGTAAATTCAACTGGGATGGCGACAAGCCCACCCATGGCAATATCAAGTCCCAACTGAAGGTATTTACTGCAACTATCATAATATAAAACTTTCACGCGAGAATTTGCACCACTTGCGGGGAATGGATTTATTTCCCCTGACATCATTGTTCCATCAACAACAAAATAGATATCATTTTTAAGATTCTCTTTCGAGATATGTTTAATCACAGCCCCTACATCTGTCAAACGCAATTCAACAGTATTTGTCAATGGATCAAGAAAAACGACCTTGGGTTTATTTTTTTTAATGAGGTTGCATATTTCATTAATATCATGAGTATTAGCTCGTTTAATATTTATGTTTGGTAATTTCGATATCTGTTCATCAGTTTCAAAATATATATATTGGGGAATCAATACAGTGTCACCTGGCTTTAAAACATGTCGCTGAAGATAAGCTTCAATAATATTATAAGCCGCCATACCGGAAGATGTTACTAAAAGTCCAATTTCTTCTTGATTAAGCCCTAATACTTCAGCTAGTTGCCTTTCTACAGAAATCAATTGATTGCTTTCGTATCTATTATAATTAACCCCCGGATTCCCCTGACTATCCAAAGCGAAAAACATAGTATCCCAACTCTGACCATATGAAGCTGACCTCCAATCAAGCACCATCGAAGATACCATCACCATGTGAAGAAGTGACCTATATGCTTGTAATTTAGATGTAACCTGCCTACCATACTCAACAGGTGATAAATTTGAATTTAAATTTATCACTTTGTTTTGTTCAAGTAGTTCAGTAATATTTCTTTCGAGATTTGTTATTGTATACACCGCAGATTCATCAACATTCAATTTCTCTACATTACAATAATCCAAATATTCTTTCAGTCTATTTTGAATACGGTGGACAATCTGCTTTATTTCATCAAATCTTGTTGTCAAATATTCAATATCTTCTCGTGCATCCAGCTCTTGATTTTCTGAAAGAAATCCTCTTTGTTTATACCCTTGAAGAGAAAAATCAATACCCTTTAGTGGAACTTTGTGTAAGATTTTTTCTCCATGTATATTAATAAAATCAAATAAATTTTTATCTTGAAATGGGAAATTCATTATTTTAGTGAGATTCCCAGTCGTTATATTCCCTCCACTAAATATAATACCAATCTTAGCTCCAGTTCTGATTTTACCACTTATCACAGCCGCCAAACCTACAGCTCCAGACGGTTCAACTAATTGACTCTCATGATAAAGCAATGCCAACACTGCGGCGGCTATCTCTTCTTCATTCACTAAAATTATGTCATCTGCAATTTGTTTTATTATATCGAAAGTGATACTGCGGTCTTCAAGATTCACAGCCAATCCGTCAGCAAAAGTTGGATAATTAATTACTTTTTTTATTTTACCCGCTTTAAGCGAAGACGCTACTGAAGAATATGATTCTGCTTCAACTCCGATTATTTTTATCCCCGGTTTTATCTGTTTTGCTATGAGTCCTACCCCACTAATTAATCCTCCCCCTCCAACTGGAACAATAAGGACATCTATATCGGGGACCTGTTCTAGAAACTCTAAAGCAACGCTGGCTTGCCCTTGTATAATTTGAGAATCATTATATGGAGAAATAAAATCCCAATTATTTTTTTCTGCCACATTTTTCGCATAAATCGTTGACTCCTCAAGCTGAGTTCCTATTGGAACGATTGAATACCCGTAAGCAGCTAATCTGTTACGCTTTAGAGGACTTGCTGTTGTTGGAATACAGATTGTTGCATTTAATCCAAGAATCTTTGCGGCTTCAGCTATAGCTAAACCATGATTTCCCGCTGATGCTACTATTATATTTCTTAAATGATCATTGCGTCTTAATCTATTGTAAGCACCCCTAAATTTAAAAGAGCCTGTCTTTTGTTGATTCTCAAATTTCCCAACCGCATCAATCCCTGCAATACGTTTCAGCCACGACAAATTTCTCACATCTGTCTTTACACAAATTTTGCTAATAGCTTTATGCGCCTCATTTATTTCATCAATCCACTTATTTTGATATTTTTCTGTCATTTTTTATTTTTTACCCCTTCGGCAACTCCACGAAGAATGTGCTACCCTTCCCCTCGCCGGCACTCTCCGCCCAGAGGCGGCCGTTGTGCTTGGAGATAAACTCTTTGGCCACATAGAGGCCGAGGCCGGAACCGGCAGTGTTAAACTTAGAGGCGTTGTCTGCCCGAGAGAACTTATCAAAAAGCCTCCCCATAGTTTCTTGGCTCATGCCAGCGCCGGAGTCTTTAATAGTCACAAGGGCGACATCTTTATCTTTAGGTAAAGTAAAAATAATCTTCACGAAACCGGACGGCCCGTTCGGGTGGACAGGTGTGTATTTTATAGAATTATCTATCAGGTTGGAGAGGACTTGCTTGATCTTCCCTTCGTCGGCGTTTATCACGACTTCTCCTTTCACCTCGGTATCAAAGTAGAGTTTAGGATCCGTCTTCCCTTCCTCCTTCATCTTAAGACTAAACTCTTCGAAGAGTTCGTCGACGAGCTTACCAAGGTCAAACTTGGTAAATTCATAATCTATCTTCCCTCTCTCAATTCTTGAGACATTAAGGAAGTCGCCTATTACATTCTCTCTAATACATCAATACCTATCATGTTTAACCCTTGTTTTAACACTATGGACGTAGCATGAATAAAATTTAGACGTGCAGCAGTTAGTTCGTGGGGTACATCATCAGATATAACTTTGTGTTTGTTATAAAATTGATTAAAACTTCTTGATATTTCAAAAATATGGTTAGTAATGCGAGACGGATTAAATTCTTCGGCTGCTAGCATTATTTCTTTTGGAAATTGTATTAATTTTTGTAATAGTGCAATTTCTTCAGTGTTGCCTAAAGATGAAAAATCTTCGCTACGAAAATCTATATTTTCACTCTTTGCTTTATCTAAAATACCAAAAATTCTAGCGTAAGTATATTGACAATAAGGACCCGTATTGCCGTCAAATGAAATTGATGCTTGTGGGTCGAAATGTATATTCTGCGCAGGTTTAACAGACAAGAGATAATACTTAATAGCACCCACAGCAATTTTACTAGCCCTTTTCTTAATTTCTTCATCATCTAATTTATGGCCTAAATCACGTTTTCGTATTTCTTCTGTTGCTAATTCCGTCATTTGATTTATTAAGTCATCAGCATCAACTACTTTACCCTCTCGTGATTTCATTTTGCCTTCTGGTAGATACACCATTCCATAGGACAAATGATAACAACTATCGGCCCATTTATAGCCCACTTCTTTCAAAATAGAAAATAAACATTTAAAGTGATAATTTTGCTCACTACCTACCACAAATATCGATCTGTTGACTTTATGTTCTTTGAATTTTAAGACTGTTGTGGCTATGTCTTGGGTTATATACACACTCGTGCCATCAGGACGCAAAACCGTTACTTCTTTTATAGTGTCTTCTTTATTAAGACCAAACTCAGATTTTGATAATTTAAAAATAATATTTCCTTTTTCATTTTTTGAAAAAATCCCTCTTTTGATCCCGTCTTCTACTATGTCTTTACCTAATTTATATGTATTTGATTCAAAATAAAAAACATCGAATTTTAAACCGAATTTATCGTAAGTTTCGTTAAAACCTTTGTACACCCAATTGTTCATTGTTTCCCAACGCTTTATTGTTTCAGGATCTCCATTTTCCCACTTCCTCAATAAAGCCATAGCCTCTTCTTCCAATTTTGGATTTTTTTCAAGCTCTTGGTTATAACGTACATACCACTTACCAACAAAATGATCACCTTTCATGTTTTCTGATTCTGGAGTTGAACCTTTGCCCCACTTTTCCCAAGCCAACATACTTTTACAAATATGTACCCCTCTATCATTAATCAAATTAGTTTTTATCACTTTATTTCCGAGCCCCTCAAATATATTTGACATAGCCATACCCATGGCTCCGTTACGCAAATGACCTAAATGCAACGGCTTATTTGTATTTGGTGATAAATATTCAACCATTATTCGTTCATGTATTTTGGTCTTTATCTCGTCTAAATTACTATTATTTTTTATCAAATTAATATAACTACTAAATAAGGAGTTGTTGTTTATCTTAATATTTAAATATGGCCCTACGGCACTAGTATTTAATATAAGATTATCGATGACTAAATTGCCAGCTAACTTATTTGCTGCTTCTTTTGGATTAATGCCAAACTGTTCAGCTAAAGAAAAACATTCAATGGTAAAATCTCCCATTTTTGCTTCTGGGGGGAAAGATAACTCTAGTTTATCTGGGTATTTCCCAAATACGTCTTTAACAGTCTTTTTAATTTGTGATAAAATACTTTCTCTTAAGTTGTCCATAATTTTATTAGCTTTTAAATTCACCCCACTCTGTAATACCTTTTATGTGTTGTTTCCAATCATCTTTTGTCCAATTATCCATATTTTCTAATAATTCTCTATTCTTACTATAATACGGATTAGTAGATCTAGCACCCTGTGCATCTACCCCACAGCGTGCGTGGTATAAATGATATAAATCCATTAAAGAACCGTCCTCCCAACCAACGCAAGATTTTGATTTAAGCCAAAACGCATCGTCGCGGCACCCCCAACCTTTAAATAATTCTGGAAAGCCTTTAATTTTAAAAAAAGAATCTCTTTTGACCCAAATTGAACCCCCGTGTATAGTGTCACTTGGAAATCTTCCTATTTTATCACTATTTTTGACCTCAGATAAATCAACCTGCCCTCTTAACAAGCTATCGGAAAAACCCTTACCCAAATATACTATATTTTTCCATGTTGTACCAATCCCACTGCTTGAATGTATTTTTTTTTCTGTTTCACTAAGAAAACATTTGGGAACAACCACATCATTGTCATGAAAAATTAATATGTTACCGGAACTAAATTTAGCAGCTATGTTAAAAATCCAATAAATATCAAATGGATTTCGGGGAATAATATGTTTATATATATTAAATCTGGATTTTGTTTGCTCTTTAACTCTATATTGGTTATCTGCCTCAATTAATATATATTCAACATCTTTAGGGTAATTATTCGCAAAAAAGCTGTCCATAACCAAATCTAAATATTTGTGTCTTTCTTCGCCCCCCGTTCCAAAAATTACTGATATAGCTGGTGATTCCATAAGATTAAACTCGATAGTCTACACCCCGCCATGTAACTTTTTTTGAACCAAAAAAAGCATCGCATGAAATTATAAATAATAATAAATAACCTAAAGGATAATAAAAATATGTATACCAAGATTGTTCAGACCACTTCCTAATAGGCAAGAAAACCAAAGGAGTTATTAGATAATATATAACCATATACACTACTAAGTATATACTAAAGAAAGGAATCATCAATATCAAAGGGAGAAAGGATAAAATTAAAAAGAAAATTATCAAGGCTATTTTGACAATATAATTAATTTCCATTGTAGCCAGCCCCTTTTTAGTAGTTGAATATAGCTGTTTAAACGAAGAGTAGTTTTTTAAGAAAAATAATTTTGTGCCGTCAACTAATTTTATTTTTTTGCCATTTCTTTTTAATAACTCGGCAAAAGCATAGTCTTCAACTACAGATGAATAGACTGACTGAAACCCACCAACAGAGAGATATGTGGATTTATTAATAAGCCAACATGCCCCGACCAGAATCGCATGTGAAGTGTTATGGTCCTGCATTTTTTTAAGCTTATAGGAGCTACTATTAAACAAAAGATACGGGTTTAGCCAGCATTTTTCCCACCAGGTTGATGTAAAATGTTTTGGAACAAAAGAGATTGCCAAATTTTTACTCAAAATTTTACTTGTGACTATTGTTTTAATCGCATCATTAGCAAGCCAAATATCTGCGTCAATAAATAGCAACCAATTACCCTTAGCTTTTTGGACAGCATAATCTAATGATACCGCTTTTCTATTGTCAGGCAGATTGAAATCGCTATCTTTGATATAAAAATAACGTATCATATCTTTACACTTTATTTGGTATTTTTTTACTAGGGAACCTGTGCCATCATTAGAGCCATTGTCAATAATGAGCACCTCTTCTATGGCGCTTTTATCATTGGCCAATAATGATTCTAAACATTTTCCAATTCTATCTACCTCATTTCTGACTGGTATGATAACTGAAATCTTTTTTCTATTTTGTGTTAAATCATCAAAAATATTTTCAACTAGAAATAAGTTTCTCGAAGTCAGTATATATTGAGTTACTAAAAATAAAAAATGTAAACCAATAATTATAAAAAAGAAATAATACATATTATAAAATTGGCTTAATGGACAGCTCTGATTCGTCGCAGAATAATTTATTATTAGAAGCCAATTCTATCTTTAATAAATTAAAAATATCTTGCAAGTTTTTGCCAGCCAATTTTATCTGACTCATCCTGTCCATAGGCTTATCCAACGAAAACAATAAGCGAATCAAAGTATGCGATTCGCACCAAGAATAAGCTGGTGCGTGTTCAAGTATTTCTGGCAAAATATGCAACGGGACATCAAGTTCTACCTTTTTCCAATCACTGGGATTAATTCTGTTTTGACTATCCAAAACAGGAACATTATCAGACCACCAATCAGGACTATAAATGTGCCATCTGTAATAATCTATGGGCAAACTAGATCCGTATTTAAACGTGGCTTTCATATCGTCCAAGCTCTCTCCCGGAAGACCAGCTATAAACGTGGCTTGAGTTATAATATTATTTTTTTGTAATAGTTCAATCGCTTGTAATGCTGTTGTTTTATCAACCTTAAATACACCCTGAGTGTATTTGTTTATTTCATCATTAACTGACTCAACCCCAAACACTAACGATTTACAACCTGCTTTATGTATTTTTTTTAATTTATCTTTTTGATTAAGAATATCCCTGCATGTTCCCCAGGCTGACCAAGATATATTAACTTGTTCATTCAGAATATCGTCACACAAATCTTCCATTTGAGGGTAAGACAAAAATGTTGAATCTTCTATATTCATTTTTGATAGGCCTAGTTTATAGGCTCTTAGTATCTCAGCAAATATCTTTTTATGATTGAAAAAACGGTATCTACCTCCTCCCAAAATATTTTCAAAACAAAAACTGCATCGATAGGCACAGCCCCTGCTAGTAAATAAGCTATATGGTCTTTTACCATTATCCCAATTAAAAGAATTCCAGTTGATTAATGGTAAATTTGATAGTTCAGCTTGACTTAAAAATAAAGAATCATTTCTAATAAAGGAATTACTATTTTTACGATAAGATATGTTTGGTATTTTGTTTAACAATTTTTTATCTTTTGCGGCCTTATAAAGACTGTCGATTATCCCTTCACCTTCCCCATGAATTAATACATCAATATGTTTAGAGTCTAAAAAGGGCTGAAAACGTGTTTTAGGGCTCATGTCTAACATTTTTATAAAACTGCCACCTACAACTATCATAGCGTCTGAATATTCATTGCCACAGGCTTCTGCTACTCTCAAAGCCCGACCATAATTACCATAAGTATAAGAAGTTGATGAACTAGAGATTATAATTAAGTCGGCATCTTTACTAGTTTTTATAACCTTATTTATAAACTCATTCTCAAATTTGATAAATTCTTTGTAGGTTTTAGCCTCTTGTGCTTCTTTGGAAAAAAATTCCACAAAAGATGCGTCTATATTTTTGTTTTGCAATACAGAGAGCATATATGGCAAAGAAAATATATAACCCATACTAGGCCCGACATTACCAAAAGACCAACTAATATCAACTAATACTACTTTAGAATGTTTGCTCATATTAAACTTATTTTTTATCAAGATGACGACTGAAAATTTCCACTGCTTTGGCTAGTGGCTCTTGGTTAACTTGATATTCAATTAAACAATTGCCCAAAACCAGATAATCTAATTTAGCAAGAAAAAAATTTCGCAAGGCATCTTGCTCGGTGCAAACAATAGGTTCGCCATGCATATTAAAGCTAGTATTCATCAGCGATGGACATCCGGTTTTTTTATAAAATTTATTTAACAAACCATGAAAAAATTTATTAACTTCTTTTTTGACTAACTGAGGACGAGCAGTATTGTCAACATGTACGACAGCGGGGCATTTCTTCTTAAAATACGGTTTGCAATCAACTGTTGTGGTCATAAAACTAGCAGTATGCATCTTACCTTTTAAACCAAAGAAACACTTATCACTAATTTCTTGCATGACGGCTGGTGCAAGTGGCATAAATTCTGTGCGTTTTAATTTTCTACTCAAAATCTTATTAATATTTTTATTGACCGGGGAGGCCAAAATACTTCTATTACCCAAAGATCTTGGCCCCAACTCCATTTTACCTTTGGCAATCGCGATTATATTACCTTCTTCCAATAAGTTTGCGATTATATTAATTAATTTTTGTTGATTTGTTATCAACTTATATTTGATATTAAATTTTTTCAACAAATTGATTGGGCTACTAATTTTATATCCATTATATACATTATCAATCTTTTTTGGTTTTATATGTTTGTCCTGTAATAGCTTGTAATAGACACTACCAACAGCCAGCCCATCATCGCCCATTGGTGGAGATACAAAAATTTCATCAAAACCTAGTTCGTGAATTTTTTTATTAATTTTTATGTTTGCGAATAAACCACCAGCCAGAGCGATATTTTTTATTTTGATTTTGTTCTTCAAATATTCTATTAAATTTAAAACCTCTTTCTCTACTATATACTGAATAGCAAATGCTACATCTTCTTTGGAATATTTACTAATCTTTTTATTAAATTTATGCAAAATATGGCTATTAACTTTACAGCAAGGTATTACTTTGGACTCTAAGCTATTTAACCAAAAAGATATGTTGTATAATTCAGGATTTTTTATCAATTTATTTACAATTACTATGCAATCTTGATTAAACTTTCCGTAAGAACTTAACCCTGTTATTTTACCTTCGTCTTTGTTGGGAGCAAAACCCAATAACGCAGTAATCAGTGAATATGATTTAGCTGGTGAGTAATAAAGATTTTTGCTAAATTTAAATAAAGGCTTCATTCCTTCTCTGTTTGCTGTATGAACAGTTGCTATCCAAGGTTCATTGTATGCCCCATTATCAATAGTTACTATAATGGCTTCTTTAAAACCACTCATAAAGTAAGCTGACGCGGCATGTGATGAATGATGACCTGCATAATAGATTTTTGTTTTCGGAAAAACTTTTATTATTTTTCTTTCCCACTCTTTATTATAAACCCCATATCCAGGGGGGAGTTTTGGCGACCTCTTTGTTAATAAATCAATATTATACTCTTCCTCTTTAATTTTTAGATTTGGGTCTTCACACGGTACGCATATAGTTTTGGGTTTATATACTCCAAAATTTTCTTTTAAATATTTTAAACTTCTATTGGGCCATCTGCCATCTTTTTTAATTCTACTAAACCTTTCTTCATTGACGGCAAAAATTATATCCCCATTTTCATCCAATAGGGCTATATTACTGTCATGCATGCCTAAATATGATAACCCTAAGTAGTAGTTCATGTGTTTATTAAAAATTTATAGACCAAAAATATAATTCTATAGAACCTAATCTCACCTATACAAAAACCTGCGCAACTAATTATAACTATATTATTGGCTCACTTTCAGTATATCAAATTTTAAAAAAATTGGCACCAAAAGCATTAAATCTATTTAATTTCCCGCCAGAGCGGCGGCAAAGCCACCACAGGCGGGGCTCCCAGATAATACCATTATACTCTGGGTAGCTCCACAAAGAAGGTGGAGCCTTTACCTTCTCCCGGGCTTTCCGCCCAGAGGCGGCCATTGTGTTTGGCGATAAACTCTTTGGCCACATAGAGGCCGAGGCCAGAACCGGCAGTGTTAAACTTAGAAGCGTTGTCTGCCCGAGAGAACTTGTCAAAAAGCCTCCCCATGGTCTCTTGGCTCATGCCAGCGCCGGAGTCTTTAATAGTCACAAGGGCGACATTTTTATCTTTAGGTAAAGTAAAAATTATCTTCACAAAGCCGGACGGTCCGTTCGGGTGGACAGGGGTGTATTTGATAG
>JANLHB010000004.1 GCA_024654625.1 Patescibacteria group bacterium | reverse complement strand
CAAAAAGACCGCATGAATCGCTTGGCATGATTTCTCCTTTAAGGTATATTGTTATGACATTACCAGCCAAAGAGTCTCATATGTGGTGGACGCGTACATGTTATTGCAGTAATTGTATAAAGGTGGGATAATTAAGACAAGTCGAGCATTATAAAAATTTAAATCTAATATAAATATATGGAAAATAAAAGAATTAATATTATTTTAGCCGTAGTTATAATACTGTCTGTCGTTGTTGTTTCAGGTATAGTCTTTTGGTCATGGTGGTCCGGTAGGACGGCTAATGTAGTAGAAGAACCGCTTCCGCAAGCAGAAACGCCTCTTAAAGCGCCTGAGAAAATCATTACCGCCAAGCATCAGTTCAAAGATGGCACTCATACTATAGTAGGCGAGATTGATATGCCTACACCTTGTCATTTGCTGGATTGGGATGTCATTATTGCAGAATCTTTTCCTGAGCAGGTTACGATTAATTTTAATAGCATTTATGAATCAAGAGACGTGTGCGCGCAGGTTGTTACGCCACAGAGGTTTAAGGTTACTTTTGAAGCATCAGAAAATGCCGTCATCTCAGCCACACTGGACGGTAAAAAGATTATATTAAACCTTATAGAAGCTTTAAAAGGGGAAGATCTAGACAGTTTTGAGTTATTTATAAAAGGATAATCTTTTATAGATAATATATATTAAAAAGTCCCCGCCGTGGCGGGGACTTTTTTAATATGTGGATAACTTTATACAAATCTAATATAAAAGATATATAATAAAAGAATGATGAATCTAATAAAGTTGGGCTATAAAGAATTTCAAGTCGATGGAATAAATATAATCAAAAAGCTAACTGTTCTCGCTATAGTTAGCTTTTTTTTATTTTTTTCTTTTGTTTTAGAGATAGAAGCTGCTACGGAATCAGTATCTATAATAAGACAGGATTGCGCCGGTTATTCTAAGTGCTATACTTCTCTATCTTCTTGGGAGGCGGCAGAACAGAAGGATTTGGTTTCTTCTAATGAGATAGCTACCGCGCGTATTGAGGGGACGTGGACAAACCCTGATATTACTCCTCTTACAATAGATGGCTGGGTTACGGGAATAAATAATTATATTAAGATTTATACCGCTATTGATGCGAGACATAAAGGGGTGGCGGGTTCAGGTTACCGTATTGCGCCTAATGTACCCGGAAATACCATAACTGTAAATGAAGATTATACCAGACTGATCGGACTTGAAATTAAGTTAAGTTCAGCGCCGGCTGTCTCCGATGAAGGTGTTCGCATACAGGCTAATAACGTGTCTATAGATAAAAGCATTATCTGGTCCGGAAATAAGAATGTCGCCGATACCGATGGAATTTATCAAGGAAATTCAAGCTACACTGTCGGCATTAATAACAGTATAATTTACGGATTTTCCAGGGCATGCATTCATGCCCAGTCATATAGCAGTACAGCGGCTTATAATCAGACGTGGAACATAAAAAATTCCACTTTATTTAACTGCGGTTCAAGCGGGGAGATTGAATCAGGCGCGATAAATGTAAGGACAGGAAATTCAGGCACGAAAGTTAATGTAAATTTAGATAATACCATAGGAATTAATACTTATGGCAATTATAATGATTTCAGTGAATATAGCTCCGGTTCAATCTCAGGTATTATAACGTGGTCTGGGGGGAATAATATAACCGGAGATTCGTCTGCAAACAAAGGATCGCTGACAAGCGGTTTAGTAAATAGGGTTGCTACAAGCAATGTTAATCCTGGCGCCGGTAATTGGGTGGTTTTTTCTAGTATTTATCCGGGCTTGGAAGATTTTCATTTGGCTAATTCAAGTGAGAACGATGCCCTTGGAAATGGATCTAATTTGTCAGCTTATTTTACAGGCGATATTGATAATGAATCCAGGAGTAATATTTGGGACATCGGAGCGGATAAATATAGCGCTATAGAAGTTTCATCCGTTTCTACTGCTGACACAACAAATAATACTACCACCGATACTACGACTAATACTACAATTAGTACTACTAATGATATTATTACCGATACTGTAAATAATGCGACTGACATCGCAAATGATACAACCGCGATTATAGAGGTTTATCAATGCAACGACGGTCTAGACAATGATAATGACGGTTTATCGGATTTCCCGTCTGATATCGGCTGTTCTTCGTCAAGCGACAATGATGAATGGAATGTTATAGCCACTCCTGTTCAAAATAATAATTTTAATGCGGCGACAACTCATTATGTTCGAGCCGGCGCTTCGGGAAGCAATTCCGGTTTAGATTGGAGTAATGCATGGACATCTCTGCCACAAACGTTGGTGCGCGGACATACATATTATATAGCCGACGGAAGTTATCCGAGCTATACATTTGACGACGCTTTATCAGGTTCATCTTGGATATATATAAAAAAGGCCACAATCGTCAGTCATGGTACGAATACAGGGTGGCAGAATTCTTATGGAGACGGAGAGGCGATTTTTTCGCCTATAAAAGTTTTGACTGGATATTATGAGATAGACGGTCAAGTCGGAGGCGGTCCTGGAAGCTGGACTTCAGGGTTTGGTTTTAAGATACAGTATACAGGATCTGGTGATACGGCAAAACTTATTAGCATAGGAAATTCTAATAATACCAATGTCCGTAATCTTGTGTTTAAGCATATAGAGATGGTGTATACAAGTAATCTTAACCCTCCAACGAGCGCTACCGGCCAGGATGCGATATATGCTGTTTATGGAGGAGGGGATTGGAAATTCCAGTATGATTATATACGAAATGCCAGCCGTGTTTTATTTTACACGCACGATTTTACCGGAAGTAAAGTCAGAAATATTCTTGTAGAATATAGCCGGCTTGAACGCAATGGCGCAAATCCGTCGTCAGGTCAGCATTCGGAAATATGGTCGGCTCGGCAGACAAATGATGTTGTTGTCCGTTATAATCAGATAATTGATTTCAGAAGCACAGGAGGTTTTATAATCGGCTGGGCGGATACTTGGGATTTTTACGGAAATATTTTTTGGTGGAAAAATGATCAAGGCGGGACGGCAAATAATGGCGCCATAGGAACATGGTCGTCTGATTCGACTTATTATGCTTCAAATGTAAAAATATATAATAATACTTTTGTAAATTTAAGCGGAGGCGGTTCCGGAAGATTGTTTCCAATATATAACAAGATATCCAATATCAGCGCTTACAATAATCTTTGGTATAACAGTCCTACTGCCAACTTTGGCAATGGCGTACTCCATGATTACAATTGGTATAAGAATTCAAACGAGAACAGCATATCAGAATCAAATAAACAGATTGGATCAGCGGATCCGTTTGTGAATTATAGCGCGGGGAATTTCTCAATCAAGTCCGCCACTCTTTCGGGTAAGCCACTCGGCTCGCCTTATAATGTTGATATGAACGGTTTAGTGCGCGGCGCGGATGGAGTGTGGGACAGAGGGGCATATGAGTATTCAAAAACTCTTAGCCCATCAATTGTAAGTGTTTATCAATGCAACGACAGTCTAGACAACGATAATGACGGTTTATCGGATTTCCCGTCTGATATCGGCTGTTCTTCGTCAAGCGACAATGATGAGTACAATGCGCCTGTTTTAGCGGAGAATATAATACCTGATATTACAAATACTGCTCCCTCTTCTTTAGATAGTGCTAATGAACCGATAATTCAAGAAAGTGTCATAATTGATACCATCCAAGAGCCAAGTTTAATTCAGGATAATACTTCAACACAAACTACAATAATAGCAGCAGTTGAGCTTACGGGACCATTTTTTCTAAATTATGAAAATGAACAAGTGAAAGTGCTTCAGCGGTATTTAGCTCAGGAAAAAGAAATTTATCCTGAAGGGATAATTTCAGGGTATTATGGCGCGCTTACGGTGCAAGCTGTCCAAAGATTTCAATGCAAATATATGGGTATTTGCCAAGGAACTCCAATCACCAACGGATACGGAATTGCCGGACCTTCCACAAGAACAAAGATAATGGAAATATATGGCGGTTATGCAACCACTGTTATTTCTTCAACTCAAGGTCAATTAAATCAAATAGAATTGATTCAACAGCTTCAAGCGCAGATAAATCAACTTCAGGTTATGTTAAATCAGCTTTTAGAACAATTTGCCATACTGATACAACTTCAGCTTCAAAATACTGCGCAGTAGAAAGAAAAAGAAGGCAAAAGGGGAGTTCGCCGATAGCCAACTTTTATTTTTTTAGGCAGTCGCTGATGTTTAAATAAATCCTATTTTTTGCTTAACTTCAGTCAGCTTTTTAGAGGCGATTTCTTTTGCTTTTGTTTCTCCGTCTTTAAGTATATTTTCCACATAAGAAGGGTTATTATATAATTCTTTGTATTTTTCTTGAATAGGAGAAAGGTTCGTTATTATAACCTCAGCCAAATCTTTTTTAAAAGTGGAATAATCTTTGCCTTTATATTCTTTCTCAATATCTTTTATATTCTTGTTTGAAAATAAGGAATAAATATTTAGTAAATTTGAGACAGCCGGCTTATTTTTTTCGTCGTATTTTACTTCATTACCGGAGTCTGTTACGGCAGATGATATTTTTTTTCTTATTGTATCTGGTTCATCAAGAATGGCGATATAGTTTTTTGGAGAGGGAGCAGATTTGGACATTTTCTTTTTAGGGTCATCAAGCCCCATTATTCTTTTTCCTTCTTTGACGAGCGACGGTTTTGGGATTTTGAAAGTTTCTCCGTATTGGTTGTTGAATTTCTTGGCGATCATTCTTGTGAATTCTACATGCTGGACCTGGTCCTCGCCGACAGGGACAATATCCGTGCCGTAAAGAAGAATATCTCCCGCCATAAGCACAGGGTAGTTTAGGAGTCCGGCAAGAAGGCCTTTTTCTTTCGCCTTATCTTTGAATTGCGTCATCCTCTGGAGCTCTCCAAGCGGAGTGATAGTGTTTAGGATCCAGGCAAGCTCAGCGTGCTCTGGTATGCGCGACTGTATGAATACAAGCGATTTTTTCGGGTCTATGCCGGCTGCTAAGTATATAAGAGTTACTTCCATTATCTTTTTTTTCAGTATTTCCGGGTCTTGAGGGACAGTAATAGCATGCTCATCAACTATGCAGAAGATATTGTTATATTCTTCTGAATCTTGGAGTTTAATCCATTGTTTTATGGCGCCCAAATAATTGCCTATATGAAGGTTCCCGCTTGGTTGGATGCCTGAAAAAATTGTTTTTTGCGTAGTCATTTATATTATTTATAATAACTTTTTATTTAGTATCGCGCAAAGTCAGAGAATATTTCAGGCCGAAAAGCATTATTATACCAAGGACAAGAAAGAGATATTGATATGGAAGAATTTTTAATATAATCGTCGCTATAAGAGGGGCGATGACAAAAGCCAGCGGCCTGGTATTCCGAAAGAAACTTATGATATTAGTATCAGTGTCGTCTATCTGTTTGAAGAAATAACTTTCGCTTGATATCTCTACAAAACTTCCGCCTATTCTTGTGATAAAAAGTATGGCCGCCCAGACTAAGAAATTATGCGAATCTATGAAGGCCATTGCCATTGTTGATATGCCTATAATAATAAAACCTATAGTTAAGAACTCTTTTTCTCCGAATCTCCAGTCAGCGAGTTTCCCTAATGGAAGCTCAAATAAGATATACGGCAGAAGCATTATTGTGAATATTATGCCAATCTTATCCCAAGCGAAGCCGATATGCTGATTTAGGTAAATAGGAGTGTATATTATCATCCAGCTGAAGAAAAAATATAAAAGGAATGAAGCCAAAAATATTTTATATATGTTTTTATTTTGAAAGACTCTTTTTATTGTCTCTAAAAAAGGAGGATGATTGTAATGATTATCCCGTACATTTTTGAATTTTAAAGAGATTATAGCAAAGACCGGTATCATAGCAGAAGCTGATAACAAATATATTTTCCAAAAATCAGAATTGGTCAATATCAAGCCGGCTATAAAAGGAGCTATAACCCAAGACAGATTTATGATGCTTAAAAAAGTTCCCCTAATGGATCCTGTGGCGCCGTCATCTGAGAAATGTTCAATAAATATATCAAAATTTAAGATGAGGAGAGTAAGGATAGCATAGTGGATAATAAAGAAAGGGACTGCTATCCAGGCGATTTTTATAGAGGCAAGACCGGCCAGCAAAAAGGCCTCAAGTATAAGCAATGAGATTGTAGTTTTATAATTGCCAAGCTTGCTTAATACTAAAGAAGCTTTGCTTAAGGCATAGATAGATAAAATAGCGCTTATGGTAAAGATCAGGCCAACATATTTTTCCCCGACAAACTTTGAAAGAAAAGAAGAATCAATATAAGCGATAAAGGCGGAATGGATTGCAAAGAGGAATCCTGCGGAGTATAAGATGCGGAGCATTTTCTTCTTAGCCATATTTTTATACCTCAAGTATTACAGGCAGCACCATTGGTCGGCGTCTAGTCTTTTTAAATAAGAAATCCGCCACTTTTTCTCGTAAGTTATTTTTAACATAATCAATATTTACAGGATGCATTTCAATCGTAGCATCTTCAATAGTTTTTCTGATGATAAATCTAGTTGAACGAAGAAGTTCCTGTGATTCGCGAAGATATACGAACCCGCGTGAGATAATATCCGGAGAATTTTTTACTTTTCCGGTGGTAGAGTCTATAACTGCTATTATCACAAATATGCCATCTTGCGCCAATGCTTGCCTGTCTCTGAGTACGACTTCCTTTACATCTCCGACACCAAGCCCGTCAACCATTACGAGAGTTGATGGAGCGTATTCTTTTATCTCTTCTATTTTATCTTTTGATATTTCTATGATAGAACCATTATGAGAGGGAATAACTATATTTTCAGCCGGCATACCTGTTGATTTGGCGAGTTCCGCATGCGTTGAAAGCATAAAATAACTGCCGTGTACAGGGATAAAGAATTTCGGTTTTATTATCCTGTGTACTAATTCAAGTTCTCCTGCATATGCGTGTCCGCTTGAATGAATGTCAGCCATTTTATAGTGAATGATTTTTGCGCCTTGTCTTGATAAGTTATCTTTAAGATTTTGAACGCTTCTTTCGTTGCCGGGAACTATGGATGATGATAAGAATATGGTATCACCCTTTTTAATCCGTATGTTTTTATGTTTTTTGTTGGCAATACGCACAAGAGCCGCATTCTCTTCGCCTTGAGAGCCCGTGCATATTGCGAGTATTTTATCCGGCGGATAATTGTCTATCTCGTTTGCTTGGATTATTAATCCTTTTCTTATTTTTACATAGCCGAGCTCTTGTACCATATCAAGGTTTGTCTTTAGACTGTAGCCGTCTATTACAACTTTTCTATCCAGTTTTTCCGCAATTTTTACCATTTCTGTCACCCGTTCAAGCAATGAAGAAAATACTGCGGTAATGATCCTCCCTTTTGATTCGCTGAATAATTTTTCCAAATTTTTATGGACTTGTTTCTCAGGCAATGAAAAGCCCGGAGTTTCAACATTAGTTGATTCCATAAGCAAAAGCAGATTATTATCTTTTCCGATATTTTCAAATTTTTCCATCTCTTTTTTTGCTACTGTACCCTTGCCGTCATGTTCTATTTTGAAGTCACCCGGGTATATTATATTGCCTATGGCGGTTTCTATTATAATGCCTATTGCATCAGGGATTGTATGCTCTATGTCAAAGAATCTCGCTGAAAATTCTTTACCGAGTTTTACTTTATCTTTTGATGTAACTTCTCTTATTTCCGGTTTTGTAATATGAGGGAACTCCTCATACCTTTTAAGTATCATTGCTTTTGATAATTTTGATGTATAGATTATCGGATTTCCGATTCTTTCTGATAAGTATGGCAATCCGCCTACATGGTCTAAGTGTCCATGGCTTATTATAATGCCGCGGATTCTTTCTTTTCTTTCCTCAAGATATTTTGTATTAGGTATAAGATAATCTACCCCAGGATGATCTTCTTCTGGGAATTGCACGCCGGCATCTATGACGATAATATCATTTTTATATTCAATGACAGTCATATTTTTGCCGATCTCTTCAACTCCGCCGAGTGGTATTACGCGGATATTTTCACTTTCATTTTTAATTGAGAAAGTTTTTTGTATAGTTTTGGTTCCAAAATGAGTTTTACCGCTGTTCCATTCTCTTGATTTGAATCTTCTTTCGCCTGAGGATGTCTTTACTTTTGGTTTGAGTTCTCTTTTTTTGGTAATTTCTTTTTTAATCATATTTTTTATTTAATTTAGTTTGAGAATATTTTCCAGACTTTTTTTGTCTTTAAATACCATTTATTTATATTGTTGAATCTTTCAGAGGGGAGAGTGATATTTGTCGTATCAAAGCCCTTGAGTGATTTAGGCGTGATATATATGTATGAAGGCGAGTATAGAAAAACTGCCGGCATATCTTTTTTTACCTCTTCTTGAAATTTAAGATATTTATTCATCCTTTCTTCTCTTTCTTTTGTTTTTCTCGCTTCTTCAAGCAGTTTATCGACCGTTATGTTTGCGTAAAGGGCAATGTTAAGCCCTGGGTCATTTCTTTGTGATGAGTGCCAAAATGCGAAAGGGTCCGGATCGTGGCTCAGTATCTCTCCGAATATAAGGGAATCATATTTTCTTGGCCTTATTACATTTTGGTTTAAGTCGCTTATTTCAAAAATTTTCAAATCTACTTTCGCTCCCAATTCTTCCCACATTGATTTTATAAGCTCACCGGTTTGCTTTAATTCAGGAACATTTGATGTTGATATTGAAAAATCAAGCCTTAAGATTTCTTTTCCTGATTTCTTTTCAAATATTTTGGTTTCTTCATTAAATTTCCAGCCTGCTTTTTCAAGAATTTCTTTGGCTTTTGCCAGTTTATTTTCCCAATTATCCGTAGCTTCTTCATTGGAAGAATCTATTTCGTAAGCGCCAAATGTTCCAGGCGGTATAGGAGAGTTAATTTCAGCGCCGAACCCCATAAGCACCGTTTCTATTATTTTTTTCTTGTCAGTTGCTTGGTTTAAAGCTTCGCGAACTTCTTTTTTGGCAAATATCGGCGCGTTATTTTGATTGAAAAATACGCCAAATACTCGCGGAAGATTTAATGTATTTAAATTAAAATTTCCTTCTTTTATTTTTGATGCATTTTCAGGCGAGATGCCACCGATGGTTGATATTTCATTATTTTGAAATGCATTGATAAGTTTTTCTTCATTCGGATAAAAATTTATTATTAGTTTTTTTATGAATGGCTCTCCAAGAGAAAAATTTTCATTGGCGACAAGCGTGTAAGAAACAACGACTCCGGCGGAATTTTTATACGTTTTTTTAAGTTTATAAGGCCCTGATCCTGTCGGATTTATATTAAATTCTGAAAAACTCATTAAACCGGATGAGGCCTCTTTCCATATATGATGAGGAAGTATGCCGATGGTAGTATTTTCAAGAAAGGGAGAATAAGGCTGACCTAGTATAAATTTAAAAGTTTTGTCATCTATTTTTTCCATTTCAACTCCCTCCCAGCTCGCTCTTTTAGGGCTCTTTAATACAGGGTCTTTTATCTGGTTTATTGTGAAGATGACGTCATCGCTTGTGACAGGCTTGCCGTCATGAAATCTGGCGTCATTTTTTAAGGTAAATGTGTAAGATAGTCCGTCTTCACTTTCAGAATAAGTTTCCGCAAGGTCTGTCTTTAGTCCGCCATTGTTGTCCGGTCGTAAGAGTCCTGAATATACAAGGGCCGTAACATCTCGGTCCGCATCTGATATCTCAAGTATTGGGTTTATGAAACGCGGTGTGCCTATTATTCCCATACTTAAAGTTCCTGACGATTTGGGGACTTCTATGGATATGGAATTGTTTAAAGTGATTATTGTGCCAAGCGCGCCAGCTATAAAAATGGCGAAAAAAATAAAAAATGCTATTTTTTCTTTTTTTGAAAAAGTTTTTATGGCGATATTTATTTCAGGGTAAGATGGAAGCCTAAAATGACTAAAGAAAGAGGGTTTTTTTTCAGGTTGCATAAAGAATTAGAGTGTAGAGAGTTTATTTTCTATGATTATATTTTGTGAATCAAGTTTAAATTAAATAATGAGCGCAAAAAAAGTTGATAATACAAATAGTATACCTAATATGATTGTTGACGTAAAGAGGATTTTCTCCATACCTCGTCTGGTATGATATGAACCGCCGTCTGAGCTACCGCCAAAAGCACCGCCTAAACCGTCTCCTGTTTGTTGGAGAAGTATGACTGTAACCAAAAGAACAGATAGTATTATCTGTATAAACGGCAGAGATTTAACTACTATTTCCATTGTTTTAAATGATAGCAGAGTCTTTAAAATAAATCAATAGCATTGACATTATATGTAAAACTCATAAAATATTCAGATATGGAGAAGATTAAACCTTTAGGTGACCGCGTTTTGGTGGAGCCGGTTTCTGCCGAGGATCGCGGAGCCAAAACTAAGTCGGGAATTATCATCCCCGACACTATTGATAAAGAAAAGCCGGAGCAAGGGACGGTGATAGCTGTCGGCCCGGGCAGGATTGGCGATAATGGCAAGCTGATCCCCATGAGCATAAAGAAGGGACAGAAAGTTATTTTTTCCAAATACGGTCCTGATGAAATAAAAATCGGTGGTAAAGAATATTATATCTTAAGCGAGTCGAGCATTCTCGCTGTTATAGAATAGTAGGTCAGTTACCAATTTACCAATTATCAATTTACAAATAATTATCAATTCCAGTGTTTGAAAATTTTAAAATTAAAAAATTTAATGAAAATTGGAGATTGATAATTGAAAATTAATTAATCATATGGCAAAACAAATTATTTTTAATGAAAAGGCCCGAGAAGAACTTAAGCGCGGAGTGGATATAATCTCTAATGCTGTTAAAGTGACTCTTGGTCCCAAGGGGAGAAATGTAGTTTTTGATAAAGGTTATGGCGCGCCGACTATTACTAATGACGGCGTATCTATTGCAAAAGAGATAGAGCTTGAAAATAAGATAGAAAATATGGGTGCGGAGATTGTGAAGGACGTTGCTTCAAAGACAAATGACGTCGCCGGTGATGGCACCACTACGGCAGTCGTTTTAACTCAAGCTATTATAAAAGAGGGAATGAGGTTTACCACAATGGGAGTTAATCCTATTGGCGTTAGACTTGGTATTGAATCGGCTTCTCATCATATTGTGGAAGCTCTCAAGAAGACAGCAAAGCCGATAAAGAGCAAAGAGGAGGTGGCGCAGGTGGCGACAATCTCCGCTGAGTCTATTGAAATGGGAGAAGAGATTGCGAAAACTTTAGATAAAATAGGAAAAGATGGCGTAGTGACTGTTGAGGAATCGCAGACATTCGGTCTTGAAACGGAGATAGTGGAAGGAATGCAATTTGATAAAGGGTACATCTCTCCTTATATGATAACTAACACTGAGAGGATGGAGGCGGAATATGAAAATGCTCCGATTCTTGTAACAGACAAAAAAATTTCAACTATAAATGATATTTTGCCTCTTTTGGAGAAGCTTTTAAAGACAGGCAAAAAAGAACTTGTGATTATCGCTGATGACGTGGAAGGAGACGCTCTTGCCACTTTTGTAGTGAATAAACTGAGAGGGATATTTAGCGTTCTTGCCATAAAGGCGCCTGGTTATGGAGACAAGAAGAAAGAGATGTTTTATGACATAGCATCGGTTGTGGGAGCAAAAGTAATATCTGAAGAGGTTGGTATGAAACTTGATAAGGCCGAAGTGGCGATGCTTGGATCGGCAAGGAAGGTTATATCATCAAAAGACAATACTACTATAGTAGGCGGGAAAGGAAAGAAATCTGATATTGACGCAAGGATTTTTCAGATAAAAAATGAGATTAAAAGGTCTACGTCCTCGTTTGATAAAGAGAAGCTTCAAGAAAGGTTGGCGAAGTTAACGGGCGGGGTGGCGATTATAAAAGTCGGTGCCGCGACTGAGGCAGAGATGAAATATAAGAAACTGAAAGTTGAAGACGCTGTCGCCGCGACTCGCGCTGCAATAGAAGAGGGGATTGTTGCCGGCGGAGGATCCGCGCTTGTAAAAGCCGGAGCTATTGTGGAAAAAGATTTCAAAGACGGCAAGATTAAATCTCCCTCTAAGGATATTGTCAGGGAATTTGAAGTCGGATTTGAGATAATGATGAGATCTATTGAAGAACCTCTGCGACAGATTGTAGAAAATACTGGAAAACATGAAGGGGCAGTTATAGTATCGGAAATTAAAAAAGTTGTTTTGGAAGATAATAAATCAAACATAGGTTATAACGCCAATTCCGATGAGATAGTGGCTGATATGTTTAAAGAGGGGATTATTGATCCGGTAAAAGTGACGAGGACAGCTTTGCAAAACGCGGCTTCCGCGGCCGGTATCCTTTTGACCACTGAGGTTGCAATTGCCGACTTGCCTAAGAAAAGCGAGAGTGAAGGCGCCGGAATGGGCGGTATGGGCGGCGGTATGCCTGGTATGGGGTACTAAAATGAGCTCGATTGTAATATAATAAATATTATGAAAATTATATATATAGTAGTCGCAGTTATCGTAATTATCTTAGCTTGGATAGTCGCGATATATAATGGTTTTATCAAGCTTGTTAATCGTACTCGTGAAGCGTGGTCTGATATTGAGGTGCAGATGAAGAGGAGGTATGACCTTATTCCGAATCTTATTGAGACGGTAAAGGGTTACGCCACTCACGAGAAAAGAGTTTTGGAAGAGGTGACAGAAGCGCGAGTTCGCGCAATGAATTCAGGAGGTATTAAGGAGAAAGGAGAAGCGGAGAATATGCTTTCCGGCACACTTAAGACTTTATTTGCTGTTTCAGAGAATTATCCTGATCTTAAGGCGAATGCGAATTTTCTTGAGCTTCAGCGAGAGCTTTCTGACACGGAAAACAAGATTCAGTCGGCGCGCAGGTTTTACAACGGCAATGTCCGCGATTTGAACATTAAGATAGAATCATTTCCTTCAAATATAATCGCGTCTTTATTCAAATTTCAGAAGAAAGAATTTTTCGAGCTTGAAGAGGAAGCCGCCAAAGATCCGGTTAAAGTCAGTTTCTAGTGATTAAAGACAAAAACAAAAGTAATAAAATTATTGCCCCATATTTATTGGACAATGATTTAACTTATGGTTATGGCGACTCTTTATACCCAACAAGATAAAAATATCAGGAAGACGTGGATTCTTTTCAGCCTCTTTTTAATTGTGGTTATAGGAATCGGCTGGGCTTTCAGTTGGATCTATCAGATTCCGGAGATTTTATATTTCGCTGTAATCTTCAGTATCTTTATGAATTTCTTTAGTTATTGGTATTCTGATAAGATAGTGCTTAAGATATCTGGTGCTACGCCGGCTCTGAGGGAGACTCACCGAGAGATATATAATGTAGTGGAGAACTTAAGTATTACTGCGGGGCTTCCGGTGCCAAAGATTTATATAATAAATGATCCTGCGCCAAACGCTTTTGCCGCTGGAAGAGATAAAAATCATGCCGTGGTCGCGGTCACTTCCGGACTCTTAGAGATGCTCGACCGCTCTGAGCTTGAGGGGGTAATAGCTCACGAGCTCTCTCATATAGGCAACAGGGACATCTTGATCTCGACAGTGATTGTGGTGCTTGTCGGTTTTGTCGCTCTTTTGTCTGATATATTTTTGCGGTTTTCTCTTTTTGGTGGTAGTGGAAGGAGTAGAGACAGAGAGGGTCGTCATCAGTCTATTATGATGATTGTTGGCATAGTCTTTGCAATACTTGCGCCTTTAGTGGTGGCCTTGATCCAGCTTTCTATCTCAAGGAAGAGGGAGTTCTTGGCTGACGCCTCGGGCGCGCTTTTGACTCGTTATCCGGAGGGGCTTGCTTCAGCTCTTGTAAAGATTTCTAAGTATCCTGGCTCTGTAAAAAGAGTAAGCAATGCCACGGCGCACCTCTTCATCGCGAGTCCTTTTGGTCCTAAAGAGAAGAGGCCATTCCTTGGTAGTCTCTTTATGACCCACCCGCCGGTAGAGGAGAGGGTGAAGGCGCTTATTGGGGAGAAATTATAATATTTTATGGATAAAGATAAAGAAATAAAAAGACTTAAGGAAGAGATAGAAAGGCTGAAGAAGCTCGTGGTGGAAGACGAGCTGACAGGTGTCTTAAACCGCAAGGGGATAAACGAAGACTTGGATGCGATCTTCAATGAAGCGAAAGCGCTCGCCTCCAAGAAGCACAAGAGAAGATTTCATATAGACAATTTTTCTATGGTCTTCATAGATGCTGATAATTTTAAGAAGATTAATGATACCTACGGGCATGATGCGGGCGATGATGTACTGAAGAAGATTGCTCGATTTTTAAAAAAGAAGACGAGGAGTATTGACGTTGTTGGTCGCTTGGGCGGGGAAGAGTTTGTGATAGCGATGCTTGGCGCCACCGAAGACGAGGCTTACGAGAAAGCGGATGATATAAGAAAGGGGATTAAGGCGGAGCTTAGAGTGGGGAAGCACAAGGACTTGGAGGTGACGGTAAGCGTCGGCGTGGCATCGGTAGATAAAGCGAAGCCAAAGAATGTGGAGGAACTTATCGCCTATG
The DNA here is from genome assembly GCA_024654625.1 of Patescibacteria group bacterium. Lineage (NCBI taxonomy): Bacteria > Patescibacteria group bacterium. The sequence goes on along the minus strand of JANLHB010000004.1, from coordinate 2,998 downwards.
CTGACAAGGCAATGTATGAAGCCAAGCACAACAGGGGAAAGGATAATGTAGTGAAATATAGCGAGATATCTTAGGGTTTGGTAATTAGTAAATTAGAAAATTTATTGAAAATTGTAAATTGAAGATTGAAAATTTTTAAAGCATATGGCAATAGAAGGACATTTTGAAGATTTTGATAAAAAGGCTTTTGAAGAAGAGCAAAGCGAAGATCCGCGAATAGACGACGCTTTTTCTGTCATCGATGAGGACCCTTCGGACCCGCATTTTAAGGAGGCAAAGCCAAGGCCGGATAAATTTACCGATAATGAGCTTGAAGCAGTAAAGAAATTTAAAGAAGGTAATCTAAGTGAGGAAGAATTAACTAAAGATTTTGATAAAGTGGGAGATCTTAAAGAAGGGAATCCAAGGCTCGAGTTTCTCGCTGCCGTGAGGAATAAAATTCTAACAGGGAAGGCATGGGAACGACTTGTCCAGAAGAGGAGGGGTATGAAAGACGGGGAATAGAAAAATATCTGAAGTTAGTCTATAATAAAATCTTATTTGAAAGAGATTTTTGGATCCGTAAGAAAGTTGCTTCTTTAATATATTTACGCTATAATAGCGAGTGATGAATAAAAAGGGTTTAAAGATAATAGGGGCTATACTTTATGTTTGTGAAGGTACAAAGGCAAGAATTGATAAAAGATATGATAGGTTAATCTACTCTATTGAGTTGACTAATTCCGACCCTAAAATTATAAAAATTTTTAGAACTTTTCTTGATGATGTAATAAAAATTGATAAAAAACGCATACGAGGACAATTATTTTTTTATCCCGATCTGGATGAAAGAAAATTAATTAAATTTTGGTCTAAAGTTTCTTCTATTCCACCTTCACAATTTAATAAAAGCATTTGCCTAAAATTAAAAACCGGTAAATTCAAAGCTAATTCCTTGGGTACTTTCAAAATTAGATACAACTGTAAAAAAGATTTTTTGATAATGCAAAAAATAATAGAGGATGTTTGGAGAGATGTAGGAGTGGTTTAACTAGCAGTCTTGGAAAGACTGTGTAGCGAAAGCTACCGAGGGTTCGAATCCCTCTCTCTCCGCCAAAAAACGAAATCGGGTTCGGAAGCAAAAATATGGTCGGCACGAAGTGCCGTCTGTTCTGAATTCCCCCCAAAAAATCCTGAATCCAAAAGGGTTCGCCACGCAGAGCGTGGCTCAAAAAGTACGGTTCGGTCTTTGATTTCAAAGTTCGAACCGACTTTTTTAAACAAATGAAGATTTTCTTCATTTGTTTTCTCGTTAGCCAATTCCACCATATGAATATTAGCTTTTAGAAAATTTTCGGTAAGTTCGAACCGATTATGAGATTTTTTCTCAAAAGCCGATAATTTCTCTTTTAAAAGTTGTTTTTGATTCACTAACTTATTTTTAGAATCACGATATTCTTCCAAAGACAAAACATTTTCTAAATATAAGTTCATCAACTTTTCAACTTTTGAATCCAAAAGAGAAATTTCATCTTTTGTTTTTTGAGAAAAAATCTCACTCGATTGGGTTTCGGATGATTGGTCTTTTCTGTTTTCTTCAATCATCCAATTTGCCCAATCGAGTGGCAAAGAAACTTTTTTGATTTCCTTCTTTATTTGAGAAGTGATGAGTTCCTCACGGACATATTTTTGCAAACAAGGATTTTTCCGTTTGGTACATCGGAGATAGTTATGACCTTTTTGTGTTTCGGTTGTAATAAAACATCCACATTCTCCACATCGGAAAAATCCTCTATAAATATATTCTTTCAAACCTTTACCTTTTGGTTTAGATTTTCGGCTCATCACTTCTTGAACGGAATCAAAAAGTTTCTTTGTGATAATCGGTTTGTGCTTTCCTTCGTAAATTTCACCGTTATATCTCATTAAGCCAGTGAATATCGGATTTCTCAAAATTTGTTGATAGTTGGAAACGGAAAGCACCTTTCCATTCTTTCTACTCAATCCAAGGGCGTTAAACTTATCGTGGAGTTGTCGCAAAGTGAAATTTCCAGTTGCATAGGCCTCAAATGTTTTCTTGATTAAAGGTGCGATATTTTCATCGGGTACTATTCCAGCACCTTTTACATTTACATAGCCCAACGGAGCCATTTGAGGCCATATACCGTCTTTCACTTTGTTTCTGTGTCCACGCTTAATATTCTCCGATAAGTTATCCACATAGTATTTGGATTGAGAGAAAGCAATGGAAAGCATGAACTTACCTTGTGGAGTGGTATCACACCAGAAAGTTGGAAATTTCAGCTCGGCAATCTTTCCCGTATCGAGCAAATATATTATTTTTCCACCATCAACACTATTTCTCGCCAATCTGTCGGGGTGCCACGCTAAAATTCCATTTGCCTCATTTGCTTCGATACGGAGAAGCATTTCATTAAATACTGGCCGACCTGGAGCTTTAGCAGTTTGTTTCTCTACAAAAATATCTACAACCTCAATTTGTTCTTTAACTGCTAATTCTTTTAACTCGGCCAGTTGGTCTGAAATGCTTCTAACTTGCCGATCTTCCGTATCGGTAGATTTTCTGGTGTATATAAAAAATTTTCTAGTTTGGTTATTCATATGGTGGAATTGGCTAACGAGGAGCCACGCTCTGCGTGGCGAACCCTTTTAGAATTAGGACTTTTTGGGGGGGATTCAGAACAGACGGCACTTCGTGCCGACCATATTTTTGCTTCCGAACCCGATTTCGTTTTTTGGCGGTATGTTCTGGACAAAGTTCGAATGTATTTCGAGCAAAACCCTAATGATGAATGAATCGTTCCGCCACTGCCTCGCAGAGCCTCGGCAACCCCGAAAGAAAAAACACTCCTTGCATTTCTGATTTGGCGGGGGTGAAATTTCTTTTGAAAGTGGAAAGGACATTTTTCTTTGGTGTTGCCGAGAGAAGCGAGGCAGTGGCGGAACGATACGAGCGTACGATTCAGTTTCAAGCCACCACGCACGCGGGGCGTGCGAT
>JANLHB010000003.1 GCA_024654625.1 Patescibacteria group bacterium | reverse complement strand
TGAAGCATGTCAAGTTACTAAAGTAAAGGGCGATACAAATAATGGATTTTGTTTCAATATACCAAACCCTTAATACCAAAATTTCTTTCCTCTGCGCCTTTACGCCTCAGCGCCCGCCCGAACGACGAAGTCGGGCAGGTGATATATCTTTCTTTTGTGCTTTTTGTGCCTTTTCGCGGCAGTTCTCATTCTTTAAACCTCCATGTTTTTGAGTGAGGCGTTGTTGCCATCCTCCTGTTTCCCTGGCTTCCTTATAGTCCTCTCTTTTACTACATTACCAATTTTTATAAGGAAACCATGAAACCAGGAAAAAATACGCTTAAAAACCTACGGGTTACTGTTCTATACACACTATTAAATAAGATTAAAATCTCTATTTCCGTCTATTGCTTTCCTCCTGCATTCCTGGCCTCCTTATAGTGTTGTTTTTTTGTCTAAGTTTTTATCTTAGCGTGCTTTGCGGCTTAGCGTCTCTGCGTGATATTAATTCTTCTTCCTTTTTTTGCAGCAGACCTCCGATCTCTGACCTCAGATTTCTGAATTTCAACTTCTTTCTTCCCAACCTCACCAGATTTACTGCCTACTGATTACTGAATACTATCTTTCCCTATTTTATCGCCTTTCTCCTGTATTCCTGGCCTCCTTATAGTCCTCTCTTTTGCTACATTACCAATTTTTTATAAGGAAACCATGAAACCAGGAGAATATAAATTCATCATCATATGGAAGAATTTTTTTTCTGCAGCTGTTACCCCCCATTAGATATCTCCTTGTATTCCTATATATTTATATTAAACCCTCGACGTTGATTCTGTTTTTTTGCCTTCCTCCTGCCTTCCTGGCCTCCTTATAGTCATCTTTTTTATCCTTCAATATTTAAATCTTCAAGCCGAGTCTGTCCTTTAGATTTCTTTACCCCGTGAAATCCAAAGGAATGACTCTTTATAGTCTATTATTTTTACTGCAAAAATGCGCCCACCAGAACGGACGAGTCGGGCAGGC
>JANLHB010000002.1 GCA_024654625.1 Patescibacteria group bacterium | reverse complement strand
GCTCGGTGTATATCAAAAACTAAGTGCAACTATAGAAAAAACGGAGAAAGAAAACACATAACAATGAAAATCAACATTGACACACTCCTTGTTCGCGCTACTCACTACTAAATGTGCAAGTTATTTGCGACGTTCGTCCCGCATTAGCTTAAACAATAAGGATTAAAATATTTTGCAATACAATTTTGCTTTGGATTTCGAAAAGGCAAAAATAACTGGAAAAACAACAATATTTGGAGGGAAATCGATGGAAAAAGAATATGATTTTTCAAAAGGAGAACGAGGCAAGTTCTATAAGTCCGATGTGAAGCTTAATTTACCAGTTTATCGGATTCTGAAGCTTATTCTTTTGTTGAAAAAATAGCCGAGAAGAAACAAGAAGATGTATCAACCATAGTTAATGATCTCATAAAGACAGACAGAGAAATAGCTGATATGGTGCTATAAAAATAAAAAACGAACAAGCGCATAAAACATTATGCAGGGAGAAGGCAGTGACGATGACAGTAGCAGTTGGTCATAAGAAGAACAATAACAATAAAAAGAAGTAATAATTTTTAATCATTAGTTTCTTATCAACGGGTGTCACCTTTTATTAGTGTGGCACTCGTATTTTACTATTAGTTTTTATCCAAGTAAGAAAACGTGTGACCCCTTTTAATCGTTTTAATGAGACCGTTTGGACATACCCAAATATTCTTATGTAAAAGCACATGCCCATACCACATATTTTTGCCTTGAATACGGACGTATATTGTTTTAGCATGCTAATATCACAAGAATACTTGTATTGTTTATGCGGAATGAGTTCAGAATATTATAAAGAGGATTGATCTATGATTAAAAAAAACTTCTTAACGGAAAAGGAAAAAACGACAGTAGAAAGGTTTTCTGCCAAACTTAAATCCGTGTTAGGAGCGAATCTGATACTGATAAAATTAATAGGCTCTAAAGTAAGAGGAGATTTTGGCAGTGAATCAGATATTGATATCTTGATCATAGTAAAAGACTACTTGTCAGATAAAAGGAAAGTCATTGATATCCTTTATTCTGTCGATCCTTTTTATGATGAAAAGATATCACCAATTATTCTTTCAGAATTTGAATATAATAAAAATAAAGAGTTAGAGTCTCCGTTTATTATAAATGCAGAAAAGGACGGGGTCGTTCTGTGAATTATGATTTAGCAAAGTACAGGTTGGAAGACGGTAAAGAAAAGATAGAGTCTGCAGAAATACTCTTCAATAATGGGAAGTATAAAGACTCTGCTTCACGCTCTTATTATGGCATTTTTTCGGCAGCAAGGGCGTTATTGGCAACGAAAGGACTCGATAGTTCAAAGCATACTGGTATCATTGCTCTATTTAATCAACATTTTGTAAAAACAGGCGTGGTTAAGAGAGAGATGAGTAAATTGCTGACTGGCGCTAAAGTTGTACGTGAAAGAAGTGATTATGCCGACTTTGTTATTATTTCAAAAGAGGAGGCACAGGAACAAATAAACTCAGCAAAGTCGTTTGTTAAGGAAATAGAAAATGTATTAAAGAACTCCTGATGCTGGTATAGAAACGACGATCAAGGGAGAAACATTATTTTTCGTCGCAAGAAATAATGATATAATTGTTACTATTATAATTGGATAATATAAAGATATCCTGAAGTTGTATTCAAACCAATAGTTGTAAACATTTCACACGAATAGATATTGCCCACGTGGCTTAATGACAGAGCACGTCACTCCCTGGCCCAGACCGCAGGGCAGATCGCACCAGGGCGGGCGTAAACCCATCCGGGCATTTTTCTTAACTCCCTTAATACCTAAATTCCATAATCCTTAAATTTATTCGTAATTTGTACGAGTTATAGTCGCAGCAACTTCACAATGAGGGGGCGTGGGTGGAGTTGATGATTTTTTGGGTTATCCACATTTGCATAATTTGAATAAAGATAATCAAGAAAGTTCCTCAACTATCATACTTGACATACCACTATTGTATTTATAAAGTACAGATCTGATATATATGATATCTTGTATTAGTTGCTAAATTGAA
>JANLHB010000001.1 GCA_024654625.1 Patescibacteria group bacterium | reverse complement strand
ATATTATGATTTTCTCTCTGGTTTTCATGCCTATATTATCCAAAAAAACAACCCTATTACATTTTTAATATAATTAAAGAGGATAGACAATGCTCCATCCTTTAAAACTGAGTACAGAGTAATAATAAGGTTACTCACCATTAAAATCAATGAAAAAGGTACTTAAAAGATATTGCTTAATCTACGATAAGACTATCAAGCTTATAAGCCAGGTCGGACATATAAGAGTCTGAGAAAAAACAAAAACTTGACAATCTTCCACATCCGTATTATTATGACCGTAATTCTAATCAACCTTAATGAAGGTTTTATTATGAAAACCTTGTCTCTTTCAGAAGCAAAAATGAAGTTAAGCAGCCTCGTAGAAACTGTCAGTGCCACCGACAAAGCGGTAGTAATTACAAAAAACGGGTCACCCGCCGCTGTTCTGGTAAGTCCGGACGAATTTGAAAGCTGGAAGGAAACTATTGCTATTCGTACGGATGTGCCGTTAATGCAGGAAATAAAAAAAGGTTTAAAGGCTTTAAAAAGTAAGAAAGCAAAGCTCTATACACTCGATGAACTTATCGGGTAATATATTCCGCAAATGAAGCAACCCATAAGAAAACTCAAAGTTCCTGATATTGTAGCGACACTCATACGGAACTTGCATCCACATCTTAAGAAAAAAAACCAAGACATCCTTACAGGCAAGAAGCTCATTGAGATTATTGCCATAGGCCCGCGGGAATGTATCTATGGGGAAACTTTCCGGTTACTTAAGAACATGGATTAATACAGAATATCTTTCTTTTAAAAAAAACTAGAGAAACAGATTGTGCCAAGTGGCGAGATGTAACGCCTGATTTACAAGTGGGACAGGGATGACCTTTGCAAAGTTGAATCTTTAATCGGGGAGAAAGTTCTTCTCATTTTATATGCTGAAATAAAGAGCATTGTTCTTATCGGCAGGCATATGGAGACGGCTATTTCTGTCGCTGCTCAATGAGGCAAGAGATTTATGATAAGTACAAAGTCTAGGTACGAACGTTTAATAGACAAATATAGCGGGTGCGTAAACGTGACCCAGAAAAGGAAAGACTCTATGGCTATGGAACAGGGGAAGATTGATTTAAAGAAAGAACAGCAGGCGTCCTTGACTCGGACGCGGTATAAGTATTCATTGGCGGCGAAATGTTTTTTTGTGACGATGGATTGGATTACAGGGAAAAAAGTGACCTTGGCCAAAACAAAGCTCATTGAAATTCTGGCAAGCATTCCTTACCGGGCCTGGGAAGTCCGTCAATATGGGCGGTTGACGCGCCTCTTTCGAAAAAAAG